>SKNP01000512.1 GCA_007120485.1 Nitriliruptoraceae bacterium | reverse complement strand
GCAGGTGGACGAGGAGCTCAAGAAGCACTTCCGTCCGGAGTTCCTCAACCGCATCGACGACACCATCGTCTTCCACCCGCTCAGCCACGCGGAGATCAAGACGATCGTCGACCTGATGATCAAGCGGGTGAAGGGTCAGCTGAAGACCAAGGGGTTGGACGTCGAACTGACCGACAACCTCAAGGGTTGGCTCGCGGAGAAGGGCTACGACCCGCAGCTCGGTGCCCGGCCGCTGCGTCGCACGATCCAGCGCGAGGTCGAGGACAAGCTCTCCGAACGCATCCTGTTCGGCGAGTTCGACCACGGCCAGTTGATCGTCGCCGACGTGGACGAGGACACCGACAGCGTCACCTTCCGTGCCGTCGAGTCCCCCGAGGCGCCGGACTCCCCGCCGGTGCAGCTGGCCGGTGGCGGCGACGGCGACGACCACGGCGGCAACGACACCAACGGCAGCGGCGAGGAGTAGTCCACGGCTGCTTCGTCCCGATCGCGAGGTGGGGCGGGCCCGTTTCAGGGCCCGCCCTCCCGCCCACCGTCGTCGGGACGCCGCCGTGGTCGGTGCATCCGTCCCGTGGTCGGTGCGTCAGTCCCCGGGCGTGTCCCAGTCGTGCACGTCGCGGCCGGCTTCCTTCGAGAGGATGTCGAGGGCGGCCTTGGCGCCGTCGCCGGCGGAGATGATGGCCTGACTGCGCTCCGGGCGGACGAGGTGGCCGGCGGCGTACAGCCCGTCGATGCTCGTCGCCGTGTCGCCGTCGACCCGGATCGCGCCGTCATCGGCCGCCGCACCGAGTTCGGTCGCCAGGGTGGCCGCGGACCGTCCGCCAGCCAGGATCACGTGGTCGAACCGCTGCGACCCATCGGCCGTGTCGATCGCGAAGGCCTCGCTGTCCTTGCGGATGGCGGTGACCTCGCGTTCATCGATCCGGGCGCCAGCGTCGGTGGCCTGCTGACGGGCGATGCGTTGGAACTCGCTGCCGTCGACATCGGGGACACCGAGGTAGTTGTACAGGTGGGCGTGGTGCATCAGCGTCTCGTCACCGCCGAACACCACGGCCGTGTGCCCGTTCTTGGCCAGCAGCAGGGCGGCGGACAGCCCGGCGGGTCCGTCACCGATGATCGCGGTCTCTGCCATGGTCGCCTCGCTCGTCGTGTGGGTGCGGATGGCGCCTCGTGGGGGCGGATGGTGCCTCGTGGGGGCGGATG
Source organism: Nitriliruptoraceae bacterium (assembly GCA_007120485.1). Lineage (GTDB taxonomy): Bacteria > Actinomycetota > Nitriliruptoria > Nitriliruptorales > Nitriliruptoraceae > SKTG01. The sequence goes on along the minus strand of SKNP01000512.1, from coordinate 5,662 downwards.
GTGCCTCGCCCGGGCCCAGAAGGCGCCAAGGGGGTTCGGCGCGGGCCATCGCTCCGGCCTGGACCGGGTCCGGGGTGCGACCGGGTCTAGGTGGGCAGCCGCTGGCTATGCTGGGCGAGACGAGTTGGGGGAGGCGCCGTGCACGATCTGATCGATTCCACGGAGATGTACCTGCGCACGGTCCTCGAGCTCGAAGAGGAGGGGATCCCGGCGCTGCGTGCCCGCCTCTCCGAGCGGCTCGGGTTGTCGGCACCGTCGATCTCCGAAGGTGTCGCACGGCTCGAGGAACAGGGCCTGCTGCGGCTCACCGCGGATCGCACCGTCGCGCTGACCGAGGACGGCCGCAACCGCGCGGAGCACGTCATGCGCAAGCACCGGCTGGCCGAGCGTCTGCTGGTCGACGTGCTGGGGTTGGAACACGAGTACGTCCACGAGGAGGCCTGCCGGTGGGAGCACGTCATCTCCGACCGCGTGGAGCAACGGCTGGTCGAGTTCCTGGGGAACCCGACCACCAGCCCCTACGGCAACCCGATCCCCGGTAGCGGTGACGCCGACGTCGCACCGCAGCCGCTCGCCGGTGTGGGTGACGGCCCCGTGGTGTTCCACTCGCTCTCCGAGCACCTGCAGGCCGACGCCCACGTGATGCACGTCCTGCACGAACACGGCACGGTCGCCGGCGAACGGGCCGAGGTCGCCCACGGTGACGGGGTGGTCCGCGTGCACCTCGCCGGTCACGACCTGGAGATCCCCGCGGACCGCGCGCAGCTGATCTACGTGCTGCCCGCCGATGGCTGACCGGTCCCACCGCTCGCCCCTGCCGAGCCGCACCTCCACGCGAGGCCGAACCCCGACGCGGGGCTGCTCGTGTTGCTGACGCCGACCGATCGGTGTGCCGTGGTTGCGACCGTCGAAGAGGGGGACGCGCCCTCCGAGTTCCAGGCCGCGCTCCTGGGTTGGGCCGACCAGGTCCGCCGTGACCTGCCCTGGCGTCGCCACCGGGACCCGTGGGGGATCCTGGTCTCCGAGCTGATGCTCCAGCAGACCCAGGTCTCCCGGGTGATCCCACGCTACGAGCACTTCCTCGAGCGGTTCCCGGACCCGGCGGCGTGCGCTGCTGCACCCGTCGCGGAGGTGGTCACCGCCTGGGAGGGGCTGGGCTACAACCGCCGTGCCGTCAACCTGCACCGGGCGGCGGAGCGCATCGTCGACGAGCACGGTGGGGTCCTGCCGGACCACCTCGACGACCTGCTGGCGTTGCCGGGGATCGGTCCGTACACCGCCCGGGCGGTGCTGGTGTTCGCCCACGAGCGCGACCACGGCGTCCTCGACACCAACGCGGCCCGTGTCCTGGCCCGGGCGGTCGCCGGTACGCCGTTGACACCCAAGCCGGCGCAGCGGCTCGCGGACGAGCAGGTCCCGCCAGGGCGCGGGTGGGAGTGGAACCAGGCCGTGCTCGACCTGGGCGCCACCGTGTGCGTCAAGCGGCAGCCACGGTGTGGGAGCTGCCCGGTCCGAGGGGTCTGCCAGTGGGCGGCCACCGGCCTGCGCGAGCCCGATCCGGCGGAGGGCTCCGCTGGCACCTCCGGCCGCCAGTCGCGGTTCGACGGCTCGGATCGGCAGGGCCGCGGGCGGCTGGTCCAGGCGCTGCGAACCGGTCCGGTCGAGCTCAGCCGCGTCGCGGACGTCATCGGCTGGTCGGATGACCCCGACCGGGCCAAGCGCGTCGCCGACGGGCTGGTGGTCGACGGGCTGGCCGAGTACGCCGACGGTCAGCTGTCGTTGCCGGCGTGAGCGGATCGAGGACCCGGTGACCCTCGCAGACCGGCTCGCCGACCACCTGGCCACCCACGAGCTCGCCTCCGAGCGGGAGCTGCTCGCGGCGGTGCGGGCCGTCGGTGGCCACGGGGTCAGCCGAGCGGCCGTGGAGCGTGCCCTCGCGGAGGACCCGCGCTTCGAGCCCGCCGGCGACCCCGGCAAGGCGCGCTGGCAGCTGGCTGTCCCGCCCGCCGGCGATCCCGGGGAGTCCGACGGCGCCGGGGATGATCGCGGACCCCGCGTCGGTGACGGCGACCCCGGCGGTCCCGGCGACCCGGATGGCCCCGACAGCCCCGACGGTGCTGGTGCCCCCGACGATGCCAGTGGCCGACCCGGCCGCGAGCGGTCACGGCAGCGGCTGGAGGATCTCCAGCTGCGGTCCTGGCAGGCGGAGGCGCTCGCGATCTGGACCACGACCTGCCGCGGCGTCGTCGAAGCGGTCACCGGGACCGGCAAGACGCTGTTGGCCATCGCTGCGGCCGGCCTGATGCTCGACCGTGGCGCCCGGGTGCTGGTGCTGGTCCCGACGCTCGAGCTGCAGCAGCAGTGGCACCGTGAGCTGCGCGACCGTCTCCCGCAGGCGCGAGTGGGCCGGCTCGGCGGTGGTGACGCCGACGACCTCTTCGACCACCAGGTCCTGATCGCCACGCCGCAGTCCGCGGCCGAGGTCCCGTTGGACCTGCCGCCGGGGACACCGGGGCTGGTGATCGCTGACGAAGCGCACCGGTACGGCGCCCCGACCTGGGGCCGGGCGCTGCCGGTGGACTTCCCGCTGCGGCTGGCGATGACCGCCACCTACGAGCGCAACGACGAAGGCGTGGAGGAGGTGCTCGCCCCCTACTTCGGCGAGGTGGTGTACCGCTACGGCTACGACCGCGCGGTGGCGGACGGCACCGTCGCCCCGTTCTCGATCGCGCTGGCCGGGGTGCCGCTCGACGACACCGAGCGGGCCAGCTACGACGCCGCCGATGTGCGCGTCAAGCAACTGCACCGCGAGCTGATCGGCCCGCTGCGGATGCCGAAGGAGCCGCGGGCGCTGCTGGCGGCCGCGTCCGCCGTGGTCGCCGAGGCCGGTCCCTCCGACGACGGCCCCCAGATCCGTGCCTGCCGGGAGTACCTGGTGCGCATCCGCGAGCGTCGTGACGTCGCCGCTCGTGCGCGGGGCAAGCTGAAGGTCGTCGAGGTGGTCGCTCCGGCGCTGGCCGGTGGCCGGAGCCTGGTGTTCGCGGACACGGTCGAGCAGGCGGACCAGGCGGTGACGCGTCTGCGCACCGCCGGCCGTGAGGCCGCGACGGTGCACGGGCAGCTCACCACGCGGCAGCGACGGGGCCGGCTCGCGGCGTTCCGCCGCGGCGACCTCGAGGTGGTGGTCGCTCCCCGCGTGCTCGACGAGGGCGTCGACGTCCCCGCCGCGGACATCGCCGTGGTGCTGTCCGCGTTCCGCACCCGCCGGCAGAGCATCCAGCGCCTGGGTCGCGTGCTGCGGGTCAAGCCCGACGGTCGCGAGGCGCGGCTGGTGCTGGCCCACGCGGTCGGCACCGCCGAGGACCCCGCACGGGGCGGCCACGCCGCGTTCCTCTCCGAGGTCACCGACGTCGCGCGTCGGATCGACCACCTCGACGTGTCGACGTCGGGTGACGTGGCGGATCATCCGCTGGCGGCCTGGCTCGCTCGCTGATCGGCCTGGCTCGCTCGCTGATCGGCCTGGCTCGCTCGCTGATCGGCCTGGCTCGCTCGCTGATCGAGTTGGCCGACCGCGGCGGACGTGGCTCGACGTCGAGGGTCCCCGGCATCGGTCGACATGACCTGCTCGGGCTCCGCGTGCACGTCCGTTAGCCTCGACGACGGGCCTACGATGCCCATCGTCGACCCGGCCCGACCCGGCCCGAACCGATCTGGACCGCTCCGAGTAGACCCGCGACGACCCGAGACGACCCGCGACGACCCGAGAGGACGCACCGGTGGTGGAGCCGACCCGCGAGCAAGGGCTCCGCGAGGTGACCGTCATGCTCGCGCCCGGGACGCCCCTGCGGGAGGGCATCGAGCGGATCATCCGCGGTGGCCGCGGCGCACTGATCGTGATCGGGTGGGGACCGAAGATCGAACCGTTGGTCTCCGGTGGGTTCGTGATCGATATCGGGGCGACCAGCCAGCGCATCGCGGAACTCGCCAAGATGGACGGCGCCCTGGTGATGGACTCGGAAGCCAGCCGGGTCCTGCGCGCCAACGTGCATCTGGTCCCCGATCCGACGATCCCCACCTCGGAGACGGGGACCCGGCACCGCTCCGGGGAACGGACGGCCCGCGAGACCGGCCAACCGGTGATCGTGGTGTCGGAGGCCATGGGGATGGTCCACCTCTACTACGGCGACACCAAGCACGTCGTCGAGGACGTCTCCGCCCTGCTGTTCCGCGCCAACCAGGCGCTGTCCACCCTCGAGCGCTACCGCGCACGGCTGGACGAGGTGTCGGCCCTGCTGTCGGCCCGCGAGGTCGAGGACGCGGTCAGCGTGCGGGACGCCGTGCTCACCTTGCAGCGCGCGGAGATGCTGCGACGGATCGCCAACGAGGTCGAGGACCACGTCGTCGAGCTCGGCAGCGAAGGACGCCTGATCCGGTTGCAGCTCAACGAGTTGGTCGGCTCGGTGGTGCCCGAGCGCGAGCTGCTGGTCCGTGACTACCTCGGTGACCGACGGCGCAAGCTCTCGCGGGTGCTCGACGACCTCAGTTCGCTGTCGACCGACGCGTTGCTCGACGCGGAGCGGGTCGCGGCGTTGCTGTCGTACGAGGACGACCAGCTCGACAACCCCGTCACGCCCCGCGGCTACCGGCTGCTCACCCGCATCCCGCGGCTGCCCGACAGCGTCGTGGAAGCGCTCGTGGACCGGTTCGGCACCCTCTCGCGCATCATGGACGCCACCGTGGAGGAACTCGACGAGGTGGAGGGCGTCGGCGAATCGCGAGCCCGCAGCATCCAAGATGGGCTGCGACGGCTCGCCGAGGCCGCGGTACTCGAGCGGTACGTCTGACCAGGTGGCCGGCCGGTCAGGTGACCAACGACCGCCGAGAATCCACCGCTAGACGGCCATCAGAGCCGCTTCACGGTCGACGTGCCAGGGCGGCCGTGGTAAAGTGGACGGTGGCCGTCGGCCGGAGCGGGACCCCCGCGACGGTGTGCGCGATGGCGTTGCACGTCCGGCGGGGTGCCCGCTGCACCGCCGCCGGTTTCGGAGATGGGCGATCCCGCGTGGACGAGTTCGGTCCGCCAGGGTCGGTCATCGGTCCGCGAGCCGAGGAGCACCACAGCGACGTCGTCAGCCCGCTCGCGTGAAGTCCACCCGACCCCTTCCCGGGCATGCCCGGGCACGTCAGGAGCCGTATCACATGGCGTACAGCGTTGGTGACACCGTCATCTACCCGCACCATGGCGCCGCGATCATCGAGCGCAAGGAAGAGCGAGAGCTCAAGGGGGAGGCGCGGGAGTACCTGGTGCTGCGCCTGACGTACGGGGACCTGACGTTGATGGTGCCGGCCGACTCCTGCGAGGAGGTCGGGATCCGCAAGGTGGTGAGCAAGAAGGAGGTCGAGCAGGTCCTCGACGTCCTGCGTGAGCCCGAAGGCAAGGCCGCGGGCAACTGGTCGCGCCGGTTCAAGGCCAACTACGAGAAGCTGCGCTCCGGTGACATCTACCAGGTCGCCGAGGTCGTACGGAACCTCGCCACGCGTGAGAAGGACAAGGGCCTCTCCGCCGGCGAGAAGCGCATGCTCACCAAGGCCAAGCAGATCCTGCTGTCCGAGCTCGCCGCCGCCGTCAAGAAGACCGAGGAGCAGGCGGAGCAGCTGGTCG
>SKNP01000484.1 GCA_007120485.1 Nitriliruptoraceae bacterium | reverse complement strand
GGTCGATGCGTGGCAGCCGGAGTTGGGCCGCGACCGCGTCGGCCAGGTCGGCGTCGGTGACCAACCCCAGGCGCTGGAGGGTGGCACCGAGCCGCTCGCCCGGCGCGGCTCGGTCGACCGCGTCCTCGGCGTCCCTGGCACTGATCGCCCCGGCGGCCACCAGGAGCTCGCCGAGCCGACGTCGAGGCGGCGGGGAGGTCGGGGTCGGCTGGTGGAGGTCGTTCACGGCGCCTCCTGACGGGGTGGTTCCTGGACCCCTGGGACGGTCCGGGAGATCCGTTTGGCGTAGGTGTAGACGGTCCGCAGGTGCTCGATCGTCTCCGTCCCACGGGCGTAGGCCGCGATCCGCTGCGGGGCGTCCGCGCCGAGCCGGGTGGCGTGGTGGCGGGCAGCGCGTTCGAGCAGGTCGCTGACCTGGGGCTTGGCCTCGAGCACCTGTCGCGCACGGTCGGGATCGCGGTCGGCGAAGGCCCCGACCGCGTCCTCGAGCAGCCCCACCATCGTCGCGTGGAACTCGGAGACCACCTCGACGGTCTCCTCGCTGGCCGGGATGCCCTCCTCGATCCGACGCAGCCCGATGCGGACGAGCTCGTGCTGGACGATGTCGCCGACGATCTCCATGTACCGACTGACGTCCATCAGGTCGAGGACCTGTTGGCGCTGCGCGTCGGTCAGCGATGCGTCGTCGACGTTGCGCAGGTAGGTCAGGATCGCCGCATGCAGGTCGTCGATGTCCTCGTCCGCCTGCGCCAGCGTCAGCAGCTCATCGCTGGAGCCGGTCACGACCGTCGGAACCGACCGCTCGAGTTGGTCGATCGCGCGTCGAGCGAGACGCACGACCTCGAGGTGGGCGAGTTCGAGCGCGACCGCCGGCGCCTGCAACACCGAGTCATCCAGGTACTTCGGGGCTGCTCGGGCCTCGTGCTCCCGCACGGGCACCAAGCGTTCGACGAGCCGGGCCAACTGCGTGGTGAACGGCAGGAAGGCCAGGAGCATCCCGCCCTTGGCGATGGTGTACGCGTTGGCGATCTGGCGCGGTGAATCGGCAGCGAGCGCCTCACGGCCGGATCCTCCGACCGTGCTCGGGGAGATGGCCACCGCCGCCTCGGCGATCCAGGGGATCAGCAGGACGGCGGCGCCGACCCCCACCCCGTTGAAGATCACGTGGACCAGGCCGGCTCGCAGCGCGACGCGGGGACGACCGATCGTGGCGAGCAGGGTGGTGACCGCGGTCCCGATCGATGCTCCCAGGGCCAGGGCGATGCCGGTCTCCAGCGGCACGAGCCCCTGGCTGGCCATGACGATCACGATGCCGATCGTGGCCGAGGATGACTGGATGAGCGCTGTGATCGCCGCGCCGATGAGCACCCCGGGCAACGGACCGCGATCGGCCGCCATGAGCGACAGGAACGGGTCGTGGTCACGCAGGGGCGCCATGCCCTCCTGCATCACGCCCATACCGAGGAACAGGATGCCGAGACCAGCGAGCGCCCGGCCGATCTGGCGGATGGCCTCGCGGCGACCGGCCAGCTGACCGAGTACCCCGACCGCGATCATCGCCAGCGAGTAGCGCACGACGTCGAAGGCGATCAGCTGGGCCGTGATCGTGGTGCCGACGTTCGCCCCGATGATCACCCCCACCGACTGGCCGAGCGTGAGGATGCCGGCGGAGACGAAGCCGATCACCAGCACCATCGTGATCGTCGAGGACTGGATCGTGGCGGTCACGCCGATCCCGGTCAGCGCACCGGAGATACGGTTGCCGGACACCTTCGCCAGCAGGCGTGAGAGTGATCCACCGGCCAGCCCCTTGAGCCCCGCGGTCACGCCCTCCATGCCATGCAGGAACAGCGCGAGTCCGCCAGCGAACGCCATCACCATCGCGCCGATCGGCAACGTGCCATCGGTGCTGACCGGGATCAGGTCCACGCACACCTCCTCTGCGCTGCGCAGTCAAGCGCACCGCGGTGAGCGAGACGGTAGGTTCTCAACCATGGCGACGCCGACCCACCTGCCGACCCGCTCCCCGGACACCGCGCCGGTCGTGGACCCGGACACCCGTCCGGACCCGACCACGGGTGACGGGGATCACGACCGCTTCGCGCATTACGTCAGCAAGCGGGAGCTCGAGAAGGCCCGGAAACGCGGCGGCGCGGTGACCGCCCTGTGCGGCAAACGGTGGAAGCCGCAAGGGGACCCGTCCCGCTACCCGATGTGCCCGACCTGCGCGGAGATCGCGGCCGAGCGCATCGCCCGATCGGTGGAGTGAGCTTGCAGACGCGGACGCTCGGCAAGACCGGACGCGCCGTCTCGGAGATCGGCCTGGGGTGCTGGCAGCTTGGCGCCGGATGGGGCGAGGTCACCGACGACCAGGCGCGCACGGTGCTGCACACCGCCCTGGACGCCGGGGTGACGCTCCTCGACACCGCGGACGTCTACGGCGACGGCCGCAGCGAACGGCTGGTCGGCGAGGTGGTGGCCGCCCGCGGCGACCACGACCGCGTGACCGTGGCGACCAAGGCCGGACGACGGGCCGATCCGCACGTCGCCGAGGCCTTCACCCGCGACGCGTTGCGGGCGTGGGTCGACCGTAGCCGCGCCAACCTCGGCGTCGACACGCTCGATCTGCTGCAGCTGCACTGCCCGCCGCCGGCCGTGTACGGCGACGACGCCGTGTTCGACGTCCTGGACGAGCTGGCTGACGACGGCTGGATCGCCGCGTACGGCGTCAGCGTGGAGACGACCGACGAGGCGATGCAAGCCATCGCCCGCGAGCACGTCGCCACGGTGCAGCTGATCGCCAACGTGTTCCGCCAGCGTCCCCTCGATGAGGTGGTCCCTGCCGCCCACGAGGCCGGCGTCGGCATCATCGTCCGGGTCCCACTCGCCAGCGGGTTGCTCTCCGGGCGGTACACCGAGTCGACCACCTTCGCTAGCGACGATCACCGGACGTTCAACCGCGACGGGTCCGCGTTCGATGTCGGCGAGACCTTCGCCGGCGTCCCGTTCGACGTCGGCGTCGACGCCGCTCGGAGCTTCGCGAGGCTCGCTCCCGAGGGCGTCACCCCCGCGCAGGTCGCGCTGCGGTTCCTGCTCGACCAACCCGGGGTGAGTACCGTCATCCCCGGCGCGCGCAGCGCTGAACAGGCACGTGGCAACGCCGCGGCGGCCGAGCTCCCCCCACTGTCGTCAGAGGTCCACGACCAGCTTCGGTCGCTCTACGACGAGACGGTCCGCCCCCACGTCCACGACCGGTGGTGAGTTCGTCAGCGGCCGGACCCGTCGAGCGCGTCGTGAACCGAGCCCCCGTCGAGGACCGTCCGTGAGCCAGCCGACCCGAACCGCCGTCATCTTCGACCTCGACGGGGTCATCACCGACACCGCGGAGTTCCACTACCTCGGCTGGCAACGGCTCGCTGACGAGGAAGGCCTGGCGTTCGACCGGGCCGCCAACGAGGCGTTGCGGGGGCTCTCCCGCCGCGAGTCGCTGCTGACGTTGCTCGGGGATCGACAGGTCGACGACGCCGAGCTGTCCCGCATGATGGACGCCAAGAACGAGTTCTACGTGGCGTCGCTGGGTTCGATGTCGCCACAGGATGCGCTGCCGGGTGCGGTGTCGTTGATCGTCGACGCTCGGCGACGGGGGATGGCGGTCGCGATCGGCTCGTCGTCGAAGAACGCCCGGACGGTGCTCGACAAGCTCGGGCTCACCGATCTGTTCGAGGTGATCGCCGACGGGCACACCGTCGAGAACGCCAAGCCGGCGCCCGACCTGTTCCTGGCCGCCGCCGAACAGCTCGGGATCGAGCCATCGCGCTGCATCGTGATCGAGGACGCCGCGGCAGGCGTCGACGCGGCGCTGGCGGCCGGGATGCTCGCCGTCGGGATCGGCCCCGACGACCGTGTCGGCCACGCCCACCACCGCTACGACACCCCGCAGGACGTGGACCTCGCCGAGGTGGTCGCCCCCGATGAGGTGCGGATCGAGCACGGCCCGAGCCTGCTGGACGGCTGGGTGGTGATCGATGACCACCACGACCCGGCGCAGGTCGTCAACGTCGCGACCAGCCACCTGACGGCCAACGGCTACCTCGGCTACCGCGGGACGCTGCCGGAGTGGGACGCACGAGCCACCGTCGGCTGCACCGTGTCGGACACCTGGGACAACGCCGACGGCAAGTGGGCCGAGCTGTGCAACGTCCCGAACGCGTTGTTCGCGCGCTTCGATGCGCTCGGGGAGCCCGTCGAGGTGCCGTCGGACGACGTGCTGAGCGACCGTGACCTGCTCGAACGCCGCTTGGACGTCCGCTATGGCCGGCAGCACCGGGTGCTCGTCCCGGCGACGCGGTCGGTCGATGAACTGGTCGACGAGCGCTTCGCGTCGATGGATCAGCGGCATCTGCTCGCCCAGCGACAGCAGGTGCGGGCGACCCCGGGCACGCGCCTGACCTTCCGGACCGGGATCGATGGGCAGGTCTGGAGCCTCAACGGCGATCACTTCGCGACCGCGGAGCCGTCGGCGCACGACGACGTGCTGACGATGCACCTGACCACCACCGAGCGGGGCCTGGCCATCGCCGTCGGCCACGCGGTGTCGCTGCAGGGCGGTGAGGTGCTCGACGAGCGCATCGAACGGGGCGACCGCGAGCTCTACCGGTGCTGGGACGTGGAGGTCGGGCCCGACGGCCGGCTGGTCGTCGACCAGGTCATGACCGTCCACTCGGCCAACGACGTGCCGGACCCGTTGACGGCCTCGACCGAGCTGGCCCGCGCCGCGATCGCCGACGGCTACGAGACGCTGCTCGCCCGCCACACGTTGGCCTGGGACCGGATCTGGGACCGGATCGACGTCCAGGTGGACGGCGACCCGATCGCGCAGACCGTGCTTCGCTACAACCTCTACCACAACGTCGTCGCGACGCCGATGCACGCCGACCATCTGCCGATCGGTGCCCGAGGGCTGTCGTGCCAGGCCTACCAGGGCGCGGCCTTCTGGGACCAGGAGGTGTTCAACCTGCCGATGTGGGTCCACACCTTCCCGGAGGTGGCCCGCAACCTGCTGGTCTACCGTCATCGGACCCTCGACGGCGCCCGCCGCAAGGCGGCCCGGCTCGGCTACCGGGGCGCGTTCTACGCGTGGATCTCCGGTGACACCGGCGACGAGCTGTGCCCGGACTTCTTCTTCCGGGACGTGCTGAGCGGTCGACCGATCCGCAACCACTTCAACGACTGGCAGATCCACATCTCGCCGGACATCGCCTGCACGATCGCCGGTTTCGTCCGGGTGACCGGCGATCATGGGTTCCTGCGCGACCGCGGCGCGGAGGTCGTCCTGGAGGTGGCGCGGTTCCTCGCGTCCTTCGTGCACGATCGCCCGGCGGACGGCGCCTACCACCTGCTGCGGCTGCTCGGCCCGGACGAGTACCACGAGAACGTCGACGACAACCCGTTCACGCTCGAACAGGCCCGCGTCGCGCTCGCCGAGGCCATCGCGGTCTGGGACGAACTGGTCGCTGACGCCCCCGAGCGTTTCACCCAGCTGTGCGAGACGCTGGGGTTGGAGGACCACGAACGCCGCCTCTGGGAGGACATCCTCGAACGGTTGCGGGTCGTGGAGCCGGACGAGCGCGGCGTGATCGAGCAGTTCGACGGGTACTTCGACCTCGAGGACGTCACGCCGGACGAGGTCGCGGATCGTCTGCAGCACCCGGACGAGTACTGGGGGTGGCCCAACGGGGTCGCGGTGCACACGCAGGTGCTCAAGCAGGCCGACGTGGTCCAGTTGTTCGTCAACCAGCCGGAGCGCTACCCGCGTGCCGTCGTCGAGGCGTGCTACGACCACTACCTGCCACGCACCCAGCACGGCTCGTCGCTGTCACGCCCCATGTACGGGCTGGTCGCGGCGCGTCTCGGCCGCGTCGACGAGGCCTACGAGCTGTTCCTGCGCGGGGCCATGGTCGACCTGCTCGCCGATGCCCGGCACGCCCCCGGCGGGACGTTCATCGGCGGGATCCACACCGCGGCCTGCGGCGCGACCTGGCAGGTCGCCGTCCTCGGGTTCGGTGGGGTCCACGTCCGCGACTCCTACGTCGAGGTGGCACCGCGACTGCCGAGCGGCTGGCAGCGGCTCTCGTTCGGGCTCGCGGTGCGTGGCGGGTGGCTGGAGGTGGAGGCGACCCCGGACGCGGTCGTCGTCCACGGGGCCGACGACAACCCCGTGACGATCGCGGTCGAGGTCCACGGCGACCACCTCGACGTCGCACCTGGGCAGACCGTGGAGGTGTCGATCGACCTGCGTGGGGAGGTCGTCGACCGCTAGCGGCGTGACGGTGCGTCGATGACGATCACCGGGACCATCGGCCGCCCACGGCCACCACGGAGGCAGGGGAGCACATGAGCTGGCAGCTGGTCGACCGACGGTACGTCGCGGAGCTCCACCCTTGGCGTGAGTCGATCATGACCGTCGCCAACGGCTTCCTCTCGACGCGGGGGTCGCTGGAGGAGCCGCACGACGGCCGTCGCCGAGCGACGTTCCTCCAGGGGATCTTCGTCACCCCCGCGGGTGGGGTACCCCAGCAGACCGCGGTCCCCGACTGGACCGATCTGCGCATCACCGTCGACGGCGAACCGCTCGGCGTCGACCACGGGTGGCTGGTGGGGCAGGAACGGCAGCTCGACCTGCGCTCCGGGGAGCTCGTCCGGCGGCTGACCTGGCGGGGCGAGCACACCCCGACGGTGTCGGTGGTCTTCCGGCGGCTCGTTCCCCTCCACGAACCGCAGCTGGCGGCGATGGACGTGACCGTGACCTGCCTGGACGGGTCGGCGGACATCGTGGTGGAGACCGGCATCGACGCGTCCGTCGGTAGCCCCGACGACCGGATGTGGCGACCTCTGCGCTGGGATCGCACCGAGGCTGGAGGCCTCACGCTGACGGCGGCGTCGATCGACGACGTCCACCACCTCGGCGTCGACCTGGCGCTGGAGACCCCCGACG
>SKNP01000447.1 GCA_007120485.1 Nitriliruptoraceae bacterium | reverse complement strand
TCACGTTGCAGGTCACCGGCTACGAGGTCTTGCGGATCGGCACCGGCGAGGTGCTCGACCGGATCGACCTGGATCTGCCGCCGCAGGAGCTGGCCACGGTCGCGGTCTGGTACGCGATCCCCGACGGGGTGCTCGACGAGGTCGGACTCGTGCCGGCGCGGGTGCCGGGTGCGCTGCATGCGGCCGAGCATGCGGCGATCGGGATGCTGCCGCTGCTGGCGCTGTGTGACCGCTGGGACCTGGGTGGGCTGTCGACCGCGTGGCATCCCGACACCGACCGCCCGACGGTGTTCATCTACGACGGCATCCCGGGGGGTGCCGGGCTGGCGGAGCGCTCCTACCGGCGGCTGCCGGAGCACCTTGCGGCGACCCGGCGGACGATCGCGACCTGTCGGTGCTCGACCGGCTGCCCGTCCTGTGTGCAGAGCCCCAAGTGCGGCAACGGCAACGACCCGTTGGACAAGGCCGGGGCGGTGGACGTGCTGGACCTACTGCTCGCACGCGAGCCGACGACGAGCGGCCAGGCGTGATCGGGCTCGGTCCAGGCCGTGCGCTGATCCCGCCACCGTCGCGGAGGCCCGAGAAGTGGCACGCACGGGCACCCTCGGGAGCGGTCAGGCGCGGTCGAGCAGGCGTTGGAGGGTCTCACCGGCTTCACGTTCGCGCCGGTAGGCCTCGAGGTTGGTCAGCACGCGAGCGGCGACGTCCACCAGCCACTGGGCGGCGTCCAACACGGCCGACGGGTGGCGGTGGGATCGTCCCGTCCGGGCGAGGTGGAGTTCGACCAGCCCGCGGAGTTCCGCACCTTCGCGGATGGGCAACGCGACCTGCGTGGTGCTGGCCCCGGAGGTCTCGACCACCACGGGCCCTCGCGCCTGCGAGCAACGTGCCCAACGGCGCCCATCACCCCAGCGCTCGGTCGGGTCCAGCATGATCGCCTCCTGCCCCACGCAGGCCAGGGAGATGCGTGCCTGACCATCCAGCAACCACACCGTGCCAGCGCCCGACGGGAGGATCGCGGTGCACGCATCGAGCAGCTCCTGCCCCCACGTGGCGTGGTTGAGGTGCTCGATCGGCAACGAGGCCAGTCGGCCGAGCCGGTACAGCATGCCCTCGGAGACGAACTCGTCACCCGATGGCTCACCGACCGACATCGACACACCGGCGGTGCCACCTCCACCGGGCTCGTCACCCGATGGCTCACCGACCGACATCGACACACCGCCAGCGGCGCCACCGCGACCGGCCTCATCGCCGTGGGGGCTCACTTCCCGCGGCTGCGGACCTGCGGTCATGACGTCCCTCCGCTCCCAACCCAGCGGCCATCGCCAGCTGGCAACGCACCACTACCCAGCGATCCGGTCTCTCGCCCCGCGACCCGGCTCGCTCCCCCCGCGATCCGGCTCGCCCCCAGTGCGGGGAACACTAGGTCGCGTGACCGGCCCACCACCAACTCGCGGCGGCCGCGCTACGGATCCGGTGATGCACCGAACCGCACGATGGGTATGCCACCATGACCCTCCGCGGTCGGCACACCACGACCGCCCGAGGGGCGACGGTGTCGTGCGCGTCCCACCGAACCCAGGCACGTGAAGGAGAGCCAGCCCGATGGCGGTCGAGTCCGAGCACCATCAGCCGGAGGACGGCCTTGGGCAGGTGGTGCGTCGGCGCCGTGTCGGTCTTCGCCTGACGCAGAAGCAGGCAGCACGCCGCGCGGGGGTCTCCCTGGCGACCTGGCAGAGCATCGAGCGCACCACCGATGATGCCTCGTCCTTCACCGAGCTCACCCTCTCACGGATCGCTTCCGGGCTGCGGCTTCCCGCCGAGGACCTGTTCAACGCTGCCGGGCGACCCCCGCCTCCGCCGGTCGAGGTGCAGCACGAGCGAGCCCACGACCAGCTCGACACGAACGAGGTCGATGAACTCATCGACGGCGTGACCGAGGATCTCCGATCGCTGGCGGCGACCTCGGAAGACGATCTTCGCTGGGTCGTCACCGTCGTGAGAGGCCTGTGCGAGCGACTCATCCGCATCGATCGGGGCTGAGCCCGGAGGCTGCCTCCGGGGTGAACGCGGTCCTCGCCCCCTCCCGACCTATCGGCGGTCCTGCAGCAGCCACGTGGGGTCGGGGAGTTCCACCACGATGTGGCCGCCCTGGCCCTGCGTGTCGGTGGCCCACGCCGAACCACCGTGGCGGCGAGCGAACGCGGTGACCAACGCGAGCCCGACGCCGGTCCCAGGTTGGGGGTGTCCATCAGCGAGCCGATGGAACGGCTCGAAGACGCGGTCCAGTTCCCCGCTCGGGATCCCGGGACCGTGGTCCCGCACCTCGAGCCTGACGCCGCCCGACGAGAGCGGCGTGAGGCACACCTCCACGTTGGTCTCCCCCGCGTACCGCTCGCTGTTGTCGAGCAGGTGATCGACGATCCGGACCAACTGCTGCCGGTCGCCCCTGACCTCCTGCGTGAGCGACGACGTGAGCTGGCACCGCGCGGCGATCGGATGCTGGTCGATGGCGTCACGAACGGCCGCGGTCGCGTCGAACCGGTCGACCCGCGGCACGGTGCCCCCGTCGGCGAGGTCACCGACGTCCAGGAACTCCTGGAGCAACGTCGCCAGGTTGCCGGCCTGGTCCACCAGCGACCGCTCGATCCTCTCCCGGGTCTCGGGGTCGACGTCGTCGCCCAGGCGATGGAGGCTGGACACCAAGCCCTGGAGCACCGTCAGCGGGGTGCGTAACTGGTGGGAGATCGCTTCCACCAGGCCGTCCTTGAGGCGCTGGTGCCCGTCCGCTTGGGCCATCGCGGAGCGTTCCGCCTCCAGGACCCGTCCGAAGAGGCGATCTCGGGCGATGCGTGCGGTGACGTCTCGTAGGGTGACCTCGAGGCCGTCGGCGACCGGATCGATCGTGGCTTCGAGCCACCGTTCGGTCGAGGCGTAGTAGCTGACGGCGACCTGTTGCGTGCCGGTCCGTGCCGCGAGGAGGTGCGCGCGATGCAGACTCGTGCCGACCGCGGTCGGGAAGGCCTCCCACACCGCCCGACCGACGAGCGCTCGTCCATCCAGCCGGACCAACTCCTCGGCCTTGGCGTTGAGCCACGTGATCCGCCAATCGTGATCGAGCGTGAAGAAGCCGTCGATCACCGACTCGAGCGGCATCGTCAACTGCGTCGACGGCGGGACGGTGACGCGGTCCGACGCCGGCAGGGGCGCCTCGTGGTCGCTCCGTGCCGCAGCTGCTCCCCGATCGATGATCGTGCCGATCAGGCGCAGGGATCGGTCCTGTGGATCGGTCACCGACCAGGCGTGCACGCGCAACCGTCGTCGTGCGCGGGTCTGGCACCTCGCGACGACGTGACGATCGACCGGTGGTCCGCCTCGGGCACAGGCACGCAAGGCCAACTCGAGCCCGTGGCGGTCGCTCGCGTCGAGCCGATCCAGCAGGTCGGTGAGGTCGGCTTCCTCGGGCAGGTCCAGTTCGCGACGTCCGATGCCGGAGGGACGCAGCCGCCCGCTCCGCGGATCGAGGATCCAGGCGACCGTCACGGTGGGCGGCTCCGAGCGGTGCTCTGGCAGCTCGGACACGCCGGCGAGGGTCTCCCCCCGTTCTGCCATCAGGTCGCTCCGAGCAGTTCTCGGCCGTCGCTGGCGGCCTCGTTCACCGACTGCGACAACTGGCCGGTGGCGGTCCGCTGTTCCTCGGCCGTTGCGGCCACGCCGCCTTGGAGCTGGTCGACCTCGTTGAGTCGTTCGGTGATGCGCTCGAGCGCGGCGATGACCTGTTCCACCGTGGTCTGCAGGGAGGCGATCCGTTCCTCGATCGCTTCCGTCGCCTGCCCGGTGCTCCGTGCCAGCTGCTTGACCTCGTCCGCGACGACCGCGAACCCCTTGCCGGCGTCGCCGGCACGGGCCGCCTCGATCGTGGCGTTCAGCGCGAGCAGGTTGGTCTGCTCGGCCACGCCGGAGATCGTCCCGACGATGTCGCCGATGTCTTCGCTCGCTGAGCCGAGTTCCTGGACCGCAGCGGACGCCAGCTCAGCCTCCTCGACGCCGGTGCGGGTCGCATCGGCGACGCGGTGCGTGGACTCCGCGATCTCGCCGACCGAGGTCGACAGCTCCTCGACCGCTGCCGCGGCGGTCTCGAAGCTCTCCAACAGTTGGCCGACCCCGGTCCGGTACTCCTCGAGTCGGGAGATCTCCTCCCAGGCGACGACGTAGCCGATCTTGGTCCCGTCCGGTGCGACGACCGCGTCGATCGTGGTCTGGAGCACGGCGTCACCGAACCGGAAGGTGGTGTCGTGCGGTAGCGCGAAACCATCCTCCGCGAGGATCCGCTCCACGCGACCAGGGTCCTGGTGGAACCGGTGGATCGATCCCCCGACCACATCAGCAGCACCGACCGAGAACGACGTGCGCAACTGCCCATCGAGTTGCTGGACCGTGGTCGTCGCGCGCCGATTCGCGAAGACCAGCGTCAACTCGAGGTCGGCGATGAACACGTTGGTCCCCAGCGCGTCGAGCACCGGCCGCCAGGACTCCAACAGCTGGTCGAGCTTGGCGGTCGTCTCCTCCCGGCGGCGGCTGCCACGGGCCGGTGCCGAGGTGGTGGATCGTCTCTCCCGCATGGTGCGCTCCCGAGTGGTCGTCATCGGGGGGCACCGTAACACTCAATTAAGTTTAAAACTACTATACATACCGTTCCGTAATTCCACCCCTGGGGCGAGCTCACGGGTCGGGTGGGCGCGTCCACTCGGCGCGGTCGCGCGTGGGGCCGGGCGCCAGGTCGTCGGGTGGGGCGAGGATCGCCGTCGCCGCCGCTGCCACCCGTCCGGCGCCGAGGGTGGGCAGCAGGAGACCGGGGACCGCAACGCTGACGGTGACCTCGGCCGTCTCGCGACCGGACCGGCAGGTGCACGCTTCGAGCCGCCCGTCGCCCTCGGCGGCGACCCGTTGGGCGGCCGCGGCGGGGCTCGGCCTGACGACGGTGGGGACGTCCGCGCTGACCGCGGCCAGTGCGGCGGCGTCCGCCAGGGACTGTGCCCGCGCAGCCGCGATCAGGTAGCCGCCGAGATCGATCGCCAACAGCGCCGCCAGCACCGTTACCCACAGCAACAGCGGGAAGGTGAACGCGACCGATCCGGCGTTGGACGCAGCAGACCGGGCCGGGGTGTCAACCTCCCCGACGGGTACCGACCCAGAGGCAGCGGCACCTCGCGGCGGACGGCCGGGATCCCGTTCCGCGTTCGCCGGCGCGGTTGGGGCGCTCACGGCGGTCCCCGTTCGACCACGGTCGTGCCGACGGCCGGTTCGACCTGCGCGACCGCGCTGGCGCTGATCGGGTGGGTGACGGGTCCGAGCTGCCGGTCGGTGCGCACGGTCACGGTGACCAGGTCGCCGTCACCGCGAGCGGCGGGGCTGACCTCCACGGCCACGTCGATCTCGGGGACGGCCACCTCCACGGCCGAGACGACCGGGCCGGTACCGGTCGTGGTCGCAGCGACACGAGCTCCCGCCCGGGCGCCTTCGTGGACCAGCAGCACGTCGCGGACGACGACCGTGACGCCGAGGACGCCGACGACCAGCAGCGCGATGACCGGCAGCAGCAGGACGGTTTCCAGGCTCAGCATGCCCGCCTGCCCCGGATCGGCGCGGACCGGCCCGTGCGGCCGGCGTCGCCGTGGGGGATCCCACCGCGGTTCGGATCGGCTCACCGGCCAACGTCGGGGCGGATCCGACGGTGGTCCCCATGGGCTGACCAACCAGCACCGGGGTGCAGCGGACGTCGCAGGTGGGCGTGGCCCGGACCGGGTCCGGGCCACGCCGTCGGGGCGGCTCACGCGCCGACGAGTTCCCGCGCCTGCCGGAGCAGGGCGTTGAACAGCGTCACGAGCGCGCCGCCGGAGGCCCACTGGATGATCACCCCGGCGACGGTCGCGGCGACCACGGCGATCAGGCCGTACTCGGTCACCAGCGAACCGTCCTCGTCCTCGACGAGCCGAAGGTGGCGCTCGCCGCGAGGGACCTCCTGCGGCGCCGGATCGGACGGCGACGTCTCGCTCGCCGGTCCGGTTCCGGCGGGGTGGATGGGATGTGACGGGTCGGACACGTACCTCTCCTCTCGTTCAGGTACCTGCTGCAGCGAGCCCCGCGTGCACGATCGGCGCACCGACCAGCAGCACGGTCGCAGGCAGCAGGCACAGGGCGGTGGGGAAGGTCAGTTGCGCGGGCAGCCGCTCGGCGGCGGCCAGGACCCGCGCGAGGTCGTCGGCCCGCAGCTCCCGGGCCAGGTGGCGCAAGCTCGGGGTCACCGGCGCGCCGGTCCGCTCCGCGGTGAGCACGATCGCAGCGACCCGGTGGAGCGGGTCCACGACCCCGCCGCGGGTGGCGGCCCCGCCACGGTCGGCCGTCCCGCCACGAACCCGACGTGCCGGACCGGTCCCGACGTTCGCCGCTCCCGGCCCACCGGCGGCGAGGTCGTCGCCGTCCATACCGAGCTCGAGCCCGAACGCGAGGCGTCGCAGTCGTCCAGCGAGGTCGGGCAGTTCGTCGGCGGCCAGCCGCAGCGCTTCCGATGCGCTGACGCCGCCGCTGAGCGCCGTGGCGGCCAGGTCGGCGGCTTCGTCCGCGCCGTCGGACGGTGGGACCCGTGCCGGGGAGCGCTGTGACACCACGTGGTGGACGCCCAGGGCGGCGAGCGGCGCGAGCGCTGGCGTCAGCACGGTCCAGGTGAGTCCGCCGGCGCCGACGGCGCCGAGCGTGGCCAACGGCCCACCCGAACGGCGCGGCGCCCGGCGTGCCCGATCGACCCGCCGCACCAGCAGGAGCACGATCACGGTGCCGACCGCCAGCAACGTCGCGCCGACCGCGAGGACCAGCAGCCCCAGACCGCTGCCGTAGAACGCGAGCAGGTCGGCACCGACCAGACGCCCCAGCCCCGGCACCAGCACGACGGGGGCGACGACCAGGCCGGCGGCCACCACCCGCGTCTGCGCGGACGCGAC
>SKNP01000475.1 GCA_007120485.1 Nitriliruptoraceae bacterium | reverse complement strand
GTGACGTGCTCGGGTGGAACGTCTCGACCTACTACGCCTTCAAGGCTCGTCAGCCCTCCGAGCGGGCGCTGCGGGACGAGTACCTGACCGAAGAGATCCGGCGGGTGTGGGAGGCCAACTACCGCGTCTACGGCTACCGCAAGATCCACGCGCAGCTGCACCGTGAAGGGTTCACCATCGCCGAGTGCACCGTACGTCGCCTGATGCGCCAGGAAGGGCTTGAAGGGGTCGTGCGCGGCCACAACAAGCCCAAGACGACCCGTGCCGACGAGGCCGCGATCCGGCCTCCCGACCTGCTGGACCGTGACTTCACCGCGCCCGGACCCAACCTGCGGTGGGTCGCCGACATCACCTACGTCCGGTTGCGCTCGGGCGGGTTCGTCTACCAGCAGCCGAACAAGCCACGCACGACCGTCTTCAACAGCGCCTGAACACCGCCCTTGATGACAACCGCGAGCTCCAACACGAGAACCGACTGCTCCGCAGCCAGCTCGCCATCTTCCTCGGCCAGCAACGAAACGACACGGCACCGGCACCCCGCTCGACACCATCGATCGGCCCCTGCAACTGATCGTCAGCGACATGTCGCCCACGCAAACGCGCAGGTCAGGACCCCGACGCCCGCGAACACTCCAGATAACCATCATCGGGCTGTTCAAGACCGAACCCGTCGAACTCCATGGCCCCTGGACCAGCCGCAGCGAGACCGAGCTCGCCGTGCTCGAGTACATCAACTGGTTCAACACCGCCCGCCTCCACGGCGAGCTCCAGCACACCCCGCCCCGAGAGTACGAACAGGCCCACTACCGTCAGCACCACCCCGACCTGGTCGGGACCGGAAACCACACATGACGCTCTCTACAGAACCCGCCGCGGTTCACTTCAGTGGGTTGGCCACACTGAAAGAATCGACATGTGGGTGGCTGGTCGGCAGCCTCGTCTCGCTCGCACCGGTAGCTCAACCCGGCACTCATTGCTCCCCGCTGGTTGCCATTTGCTAGGAAATCGGTACAGTATCCTGGCATGAGAGTGCGAAGGAGCCGGTGTGTCCGTAGCCGCTGAGGTGCGCCGCTCAGTTGAGAACCTTGACCGGCGATCGTTCCTGCGCGCCCGAGACCTCCCAGGCCCGCGAGCAGCGGTCGAGTCGGAGCTGTCTCGGTTGGCGGCTGCGGGGGAACTTTCGCGGGTGCAGAAGGGTCTCTACTACCGGCCCGCAGGTCGGGGTCGGCGGCGCCCGCTGCCCCTCGAGGCCGGGCTGGCGATAGCCGGGCCCGGCGCTGGCCCTGCCGGTGTAAGCGCGGCACGGATGTTCGGCCTCACGACGCAGGTACCGGGCGTCGACGTCGTTGCGGTCCCTGGCCGGGCTCCGCAGGACCGCGACGACGTGCGGTTCGTCTCGCGGTCGTTCTCCCGCCGTGAGTTGGGCCTGAACCCGCACGAAGCAGGCCTGCTCGAGGTGCTGCGTGACTTCGACAAGGTCGCCGAGGAGCCGTTCGACCAGTTCGTCGGCATCATCGAGCGGGCGATCGACTCGGGCAAGGTTCGGCCCGGCGCCGTCCGTGCCGCGGTCGCGCAGGAGTGGGACGTCGCGACGCGAGACCGGTGGCGGCGGATCGAGACGTGCGTTGGTCAACTGGCGCTTGCGTGACCCGGCGGCTGCGGGAGGATCCTGACACGCTGGCGGAGCATCTCGAGACGCTCGCTGGCCACACCGGGCTGCCGTACGTCCAACTGGAGAAGGACTTCTGGCTGACCGAGGCGCTTCGCGGCGTGACGGCGGCGTCGGGCCGCGAAGGCGTGCCGATCTACTTCAAGGGCGGGACAAGCCTGTCGAAGATCTTCGGCATCATCGAACGGTTCTCCGAAGACGTCGATGTGCTGGTCGCTCTGCCGACGACAGACGACGTGATGAGCGCAAACCAGCGCGACAAGGCGCTACGGCGGCTGTGTCACGGCGCGGAGCAGACGACCGGACTGTCAGGGGTCACCGACCCCACCAAGACCCGGAAGGGCGACAAGCGAGCGGTCCACCTGCCGTACCGCGACGATGAGGCTGAAGGGCTAGCGCTCGCACCGCTTCGTCCAGAAGGGGTGCTGGTTGAACTGGGCCGGTGGGGCGGCTCCGAACCCCACACGCAGCGTTCGGTCATGAGCATCCTCGCTCGACATGCGGCAGCGCTCGAACTCGAACCGTTCGAAGAGCAGCAGGACTTCGTCGTCAACGTCGTCGATCCGGTGCGCACGGCGGTCGAGAAGCTCGTCCTTCTGGAGAACGCTGCGGTCGACCCTGACGAGAGCCGCCGCCGGGCGGTGGCTCGGCACTACTACGACGTCTGGTGTCTGCTGCATGACGAAGCCACCCGCGAGCAGCTGCTCCGGCCCGACCGGGTCGCCGCGATCGCACGCGAGGTGTTCGTCTACACGCACTACTTCAAGCACGAGGACCACAAGTCCTCGGTCCGGGAGCGTCCGCTCGACGGGTTCTCCTCGAGCTCCGCGTTTGACGCCACCAACGAGGCGCTTACCGTCGTCCGTGACGCCTACGAGTCCACCGTGCTCGACGTGCTGCTGTGGCCGACAGCGGCACGGCGCCCCTCCTTCGAGGAGTGCTGCGCCACGGTCGCCTCGCTGGAAGGTGGCCTGTAGGGATCAGCGACTCAGGGCCGGCAGTGGCCATCCGCATCACGTGCGGATGGCCACCGGATCTTCAGTGAGTTGGCCACACTGAAAGGGGTGGGACGTCGGCACGCCGGGTGCAGCCTGGCTCGAGCATGCCTTGCTCGACGTGGGGTCAGCCGTCGGTGGTGGTGCCGTGCGGGAACAGCCCGTGTTGGCGACCGTCGTCGGAGTCGGTGTACTCGAGGCAGATGCCGACCCAGCCCTCGGGCAGGTCGACCTGGTCGAGTAGGTCACAGGCGGCCGCGAACAGCAGCGGGGCCCATCCGTCCCGCGCTCGGATACCGACCCAGCGGTCCGTTCCGTCGACCGGCAGCCGGAACAGCTCATCGTCGGTTCGGAGATCCAGGAGCCGCTGCTGCCCGGCGGTGAACGCCTCGACATCCTCAGGTTCCAACCGGTCACCGAACA
The DNA here is from genome assembly GCA_007120485.1 of Nitriliruptoraceae bacterium. GTDB lineage: Bacteria > Actinomycetota > Nitriliruptoria > Nitriliruptorales > Nitriliruptoraceae > SKTG01. The sequence continues at coordinate 3,924 of SKNP01000475.1, read as the reverse complement.
CCGCGTGAGGGGAAGCCGCATCCGCGTCCTCGTCGGCCCGGATGTGGCCAGCGATCACCTCGCCGTCCTGCCGTGCTTCGACCGCCTGCACCTCGGCATCGAGGTGGCCGATGGCCCACACCGGTGCCGGAGCCTGCCCAGTTGATCCCGTCACGGCTCGCTGGCGGCTGCCGTCGGTGAACAGCACGTCAACCGTCTCGGCATCCACCGGCGCGAAGCCCCACGACAGGACCTGCGACGGCTCACCATCCGGGGCCGTGTCGAACTCGGAGTGGATGGTCCCGAACCCGTCCGGGGCACCAGCCTGCTCGGGCGTCAGCAGCTCATCGCATGGATCGCCAACCTCAGCCTCAAGCTCTCCATCGCCATGCCTGGTCGTCGCGCACCACCGGTCGTCCTCACCCGGCGACACCGCCACCCTCGAAGGGAACGGGCTCGACCCCCCCACGGCCAGCACCTCCGGACCGGTGATGACCGGCACGTCCTCATCCGCCGCGGACTCCTCGTCGTCCGACGGCTCGGTTGTTGCCGGTGGCCGCTCTGCGATCTGCGGTGTCGTCGGCCCGTCGAGCATCGAGGTGACGCCAACACCGAGCACCGCGACGACGCCGACCGCAGCCACAGCCTCAACCGTTCGACGGGTCCGACGGCGGCGCACCCCACGCCGGAACGCTGCACCAGCATCCCCTGGCGGCGGTGCGGGCACGTCGTCAGCGAGTTCGCGCATCCGCTCATCGAGTGTCATCAGCGACCTCCGCATCGGCCTGGAGCTGCTGACGTGCCCGGTGCACGCCGCTCTTGACCGTGCCCTCCGCGACATCGAGGGCGGCCGCGGTCTCTGGGACCGAGTAGCCCAGTACGAATCGCAGCACCAGCATCTGCCGCTGCAGCAGCGGCAGCCCGGCCAGATCCGCGAGGAGGGTCTGCGGGCCTCCACGATCATGGTGTGGTCGGTCGAGGGCGTCGGCCGACATCGTCGGACGGCGCGACCACTTGCGGCGCCAAGACGTCGCCCAGTTGACCGCCACCCGGTAGACCCATCCGGCAGGCCGGTCCATCCCCGAGACCTGCCCCCACCGCTCGGCAGCCCGAACGAACGCCTCGTCCACGGCCTCCGCGGCCAGTTGGCGGTCCCCGAGCGTCACCGCGACGGCGGCGTGCACCTCGGAACGCCGGCGCTCGTAGAAGGCCGTGAAGCCCTCGCGGTCCTGCACATCAACCCCCTGCCACCTACCTGACGCCCACCTCGGCCGAACGGTTCCATCGGCGCGAGGATGACGGTGCCGCAGCTCCGTGGTCTGCCATTCAACCGACCGGCCATCGGGTCGGGGCCGCAGATGACCCCTGGGTCGCTGGTGCGGATGTTGAGAGTCGCAGCTGCAAGAGACGTTCCAGCGATGACCGGGAACACCCCGACGCGGGCCGCGGCCGCCCGACGCGCCGACACACCGCTCACCCCCGCCATGGCGGCACGCGGCCTCAGCCCAGTGCTCGAGGCTCAGCGGACAGGTGGCGGCTCGACGCGTTCGCTGCGGCGCGGCACGAACCGCACGTCGGCGTCGAGGGCGTAGCCGATGCGGGCGATCGTCGACCAGTCCGGAAACGAGCGGCCGGCCTCGAGCTCGCTGACAGTGTTGCGACGCAGACCGGTGAGCTCGGTGAGTGTGGCTTGGGTGACCCCGCGTGCCTCGCGACGTTCGATCAGCTCGGTGACGAAAAGCCGCAGCTGCTCGACCTGCCAGCGAACCAGCTCACCGCCCTCCTCGGCGTTCAGCGGGCGGACCTCGCCATGCGGCCAGCCACCCAGCGTGTAGCTGAGGGGCTCGTCGACAGGACGTGCTGACCGCACTGCGCTGCCGGCAGCGCCCAAACCGTCACCCTCCCGAACGGGTGGAGGGGCCCCGCAGGGCCCCTCCGTGATGGTGCGTCCGCGTCGCCGCGAACCCTTTCAGTCGATGGCCAACCACTGAAAGCTCCGTGTCCAACCACTGAAAGAACGTGGCCAGAACCCCGGGTTTCAGCGTGGCCATCCGCACTAGCTGCGGATGGCCATCAGATCTTCAGTGGGTTGGCCACACTGAAACCCGAGCGCCACCGGATGGACCAGGTGAGGGCGGCCGACGTCGACGTAAGGTCCCATGGCTCATCGAGGGTCGACCTCGTAGGCACTGCCACGGTGCCGGATGGCCACCACCCGCACGGTGTGATCGTCGCGGAGCTCGTAGATGATGCGGTAGACCCCGACCCGGTAGGACCGCAACCCCATCAGCCGCCCCCGCAGCTGATGGCCGAGACGTGGGTCACGTTCGAGCTCACCAAGGGCATCCAGGACCGCATCGGCACGGAGGAAGTCCAGTGCCGCGAGCGCGTCACGTGCGGTGCGGGTGAGGAAGACCTGCGCCACTACGAGCGGTCGCGGGCAGCGTGGTCAACCCGGACCTCATCCAACGGGACGACCTCGCCGGCAGCCAGCTCGTCGAGGCCGCGGCGGATCACAGCGATCGACTCCTCATCGGAGAGGATCTCCGCCGTCTCCTCCAACGCCTCGTACTCATCGACAGGCACCAGGACCGCCGCCGGACGACCCCGACGGGTGACCGTGACGTGCTCACGCCGGTCAGCCACCTCATCGAGCAACTCGGCGAGGTGCGTACGAAACTCCCGGACCGGCACCGTCTTCGACATGCGACCAGTGTACCCCATTGCGTACACGCAGGAGTGAGCGTGTGGGTGGCAGGCTCGAGTGGCTCCACCTGCAACCGAGGACCACGGGGCTACCCCTGGTGTTTCCGTGGGTGCTGGTGATCGTCCTGGCCGGCGCCTTGGTGTCGCTGCTCGACGTCATCGTCGACGTCCACCCGGTCAGCCTGCTGTGGGTCTGCGAACTGCCGAAGCTCCTGCCCCAGGTGCTGCACCTGGCGCAGCGGCTGTGCTCGCACCCCGACGTCGGCCGCCAACCGGTGTCTAGTCTGTGATCCCGCATCGGCGGCACAACGGGGTGAGATGAGGCACAGGTTCACGCTGGGTCGGCGGCGCCAACCGCTGCTTCGCGGCTCGGGATACAGCCAGCCGCTGAAGCACCTGCTCTACCTGCGCGACGTCACCGGGATCGCGGAGCGAACCACTCAGGCGATCCCGCCGCTGCTGACCCCGGTCCCGGCCAACCGGTCGCTCGTCGACTACCAGCCGGAGCCCGAGATCTGGGACGAGGTGTGGGACGCCATCGTGGCGTCCGAGCCGTTCGGGTCCGAGTATCGGGCGGCTGCCGAGCTAGCCGCTCGCAGCCACGCTTGGCGCGCCGTCACCAGCCATCACGGGCCCGAGTCGGCGGCCAACTGGTCCCGGGTGGAGAAGCGCCGGGCGATCGACGGCCACAAGGCGATCATGTCCGCTCACCACGAGATCGTGCGGCGCCACAGGGTCAAGCCGCAGCGCGGCACCCAGTTCGAACAGCTGCGCATGGCGATCGTGCCCACGAACCGTTTCGCATGCGCTCAGGCACCACGCTGCTGACATCCGTTGCCGACCTCGAGGACTCGGAACCTCATCTCGCCTGGCTCGATGAGCAGCTGGCCAACGCCGCCGCAGCCAGATGACGACCTGCCCGGCCGATCGTCGAGACGGGTGGGCGACCCCGGGCAACGTGATGCCGTAGACATGGGCGGAGGGGCCCCGCAGGGCCCCTCCGTGGTGTTGCGTCCGCGTCGCCGCGGACCCTTTCAGTCGATGGCCAACCACTGAAAGCTCCGTGTCCAACCACTGAAAAAACGTGGCCAGAACCCCGGGTTTCAGCGTGGCCATCCGCACTAGCTGCAGCCGCTCGTTGAGCCGCAGCTCTCGCATACGTGGCACGCGCCGGCGCGCTGCATCTTGATACCGCACTCGAAGCACATCGGTGCGTCATGGTCGATCGGTACCGACGAC
>SKNP01000529.1 GCA_007120485.1 Nitriliruptoraceae bacterium | reverse complement strand
CGCCAGCAACGCGACGCCGACCGCACCGACACCGGTCAGCCACGCCATCATCCGAAGCTCGCTGCCCTGATGGCGGTCGACCAGCAACCCGGACGCGAGCCGCATGGCGACGCTCGCCAGCGAGGCGACCGACAGCAGCAGGCCGGCAGCGCCGGGCGAAAGGCCGGCGACCTGCGCGGACGGGACCAGGAACGCGGCGACGGCTGCGGCGACTCCCCCAGCCAGCGCTGCGGTGGCCGCCAACCCCGCCAGCAGCGGGGCGGTTCCTGTGCTCGTGGCCACCGTCACGGTGGCGGAGGGAGCCGAGCTCCTGGCGGCCCCATCGGCGATCTCGCTCGGTGGATCAACGTCATCGGACTGGCTCGTGGATGTCCCGTCGACGGGTTCGCTCGGTGACGTGGCGTCCCCGACCGTGCTCCTGAAGGGGTCCTCGGCAGCCTCGTCCCCGGTGACGGCGTCGCCGGTCCTGGTCGCGGAGGTGTCGAGGTCGGAGGCCATCACCCCCGACGCGGCATCGGCGACGACCTCCGGAGAGCTCGCTGTCGCCGACGACGGGGACGACGTGGTGGGGGCTCGACGTCCCCCTCCCGGCCGCACCGACGGATCCAGCCCGCTCGGGATCGCCAGGGCGGTGACCACCGCGATTCCCGCGCCGAGGTAGAACGCGGGCCGCCAGCCCAGATGCGCGCCGAGCAGCGGCAGGACCAGCCCCGCCAGCAGCGAAGCGAGCGGGATGCTCGCTTCCTTGGCGCCGAACGCGAACCCGAGCCGATCGCGCGGTACCGACGCGGTCAGGGCTCGGGCGCCACCGGGATCGACCAGCGCCAGGGCCGTGCCGGCGATGGCGAGCCCCAGGGTCAGCTTCCACCGGTCGTCTGCACCGAGCGCGACACCGACCGCGGCGAAGGTCGCCACGAGCATCCCGAGCCGCAGTGCCAGGGGGGCGCCGAGCCGGTCCACCAGGCGCCCGCCGGGGATCGAGGTCGCCGCACCCGCGATGAAGAACGCGGCGATCGCGGTCCCGATGGCTCCGGTGCCGATCCCCAGGTCCTCGGCGATGCGGCCTTGCAGGGCGCCGGTGAGGAACACCGGCAACGCGGCTGCAGCCAGGGCCGCGACCGCCATCGAGGTGCCACGCACCGCGGTGACGGGTGCCGGTCCCCCGGTCGCTGCTCGCCGGCCCTGCTGACGTCGCATCCCCGACCTCACACGATCCGGCGGTAGCGCCGGACCGCCAGGGGGATGATCACCGCGAGCACGCCGACGGACCAGGCGACGGAGAGCAGTACCGGGCGCAGTGCTTCGCCACCGATCGACAGGGCCCTGGCGGCGTCAGCGGCGTGGGTCAGCGGGCTGTTGGCAGCGAACAGCGCCAGCCAGTCGGGCATCGTCTCGATCGGCACGAAGATGGAGCTGCCGAACACCAGCGGGAAGATGAACACGAACCCGGCCGTCTGCGCCGCCTCGGCACCGGGGACCCACAGGGCCAGCGTGCAGAACAGCCAGCTCATCATGAACGAGAACAACGACACGACCAGCACCGCGCCGACCGCGGCCAGCAGGCCTTCGGTGAAGCGGAAGCCGAGGGCGTAGCCGACACCGATCATCAGCCCGACGACAGCTAGCGACCGGACCAGGTCGGCCAGCGTCCGTCCCGAGAGCACCGCGGCCCGGGACATCGGTAGCGAACGGAACCGGTCGACGACCCCGCGTTCGAGATCCTCCGCGAGCCCGACCGCGGTCTGGGTCGAACGGAACGCGGCCGAGTGCACGAACAACCCGGGCAACAGGAAGTCGATGTAGGTCACGCCCTCGGGCAACGCCACCTGCGCGATGCCGCCGAACACGAACGAGAACAGCACCACGAACATCATGGGTTGGATGGTGGAGAACACCAGCAACCGCGGCTGTCGCACGAAGTGCCGCAGGTTGCGCTTGGTCACCGTCCAGGTATCGCGGCCCTGCCAGTAGATGCGACCACCCAGGTGGGTGGGTGCGGGAACGGCGGCTGTGTCGGCCCGCGGCCGGCCGGCGGCCCCTGGCTCCGAGGTCGTCGAGGTGGTCATGCCACCGCCTCCTGGTCGTCATCGTCGTCGCCACGCGCCGACCCACCAGCTTCCGCGGCGTCGGCTGACGGTGCTCCGTCGTCTGTTGAGTTCGACCCGTCCGCACCGCCCTGGCCATCACCGGCCGTGGTGCTCGACGCATGAGCACCGCCCTGGCCATCACCGGCCGTGGTGCTCGACGTGTCGGCACCGCCCTGCCCGTCACTTGCTGCCCCACCTGCGGGCCCGTCCCCGGTCAGCTCCAGGAACACATCGTCGAGGGTGGGCCGCCGCAGCCCGAGGTCGTGGACCTCGATGCCGATACGCCGCAGCGTGTCGGCAACCGTTCCGAGCACCCCGAGCGCGCTGTCCTCCGCCACCGGGACCCGGAACCGTCGGGGATCGCTGAGGGGTTCGGCCGCGGGGACCGCCTCGAGGGCTCGTGAACGGTCGGCGGGGTCGAGCAGCACGACGTCAACCACCTGCCCACCGATGGCGTCCTTGAGGTCGTCGCCGGTCCCCTCCGCGATGATGTCGCCGTGGTCGATCACGGCGATCCGGTCCGCGAGCTGGTCGGCTTCCTCCAGGTACTGGGTGGTCAGCAGCAGCGTGGTGCCGTCGTCCACCAGCTCCCGGGTGACCTCCCAGATCGCGTTGCGTGACCGAGGATCCAACCCGGTCGTGGGCTCGTCGAGGAACAGCAGCCGCGGCCGCACCAGCAGGCTGGAGGCCAGGTCGAGCCGCCGGCGCATCCCGCCGGAGTAGGTCCGCGCGGGCCGGTCGGCGGCGTCGGCCAGGTCGAACCGGTCGAGCAGCTCATCCGCACGATCCCCGGCGCGACGGCCCGAGAGATGGAACAGCTCGCCGAACATCCGCAGGTTCTCGCGGCCGGTCAGCAGTTCATCGACCGCGGCGTGCTGCCCCGTCAGCCCGATCGAGCGGCGGACCGCGTTGGCGTCGTCGACGACGTTCAACCCGAAGATGCGTGCCTGGCCGGCGTCCGGTGGCAGCAGCGTCGCCAGCACCCGCACCAGCGTGGTCTTGCCTGCCCCGTTGGGCCCGAGCAGGCCGACCACCTCACCTTCGTCGACGGTGAGGTCGACGCCGGCGAGGGCTTCGGTCTCCCCGAAACGTTTGCGGACCTGCGAGACGGTGACGGCGGACACGGAAGGGGCCTCCGGGAACGGTGGCGAGGGCGGGACGAGCGGCCGGATCGATCACGGCCAAGTGCAACGTCGAGGTGGTGGCGCCGGGTCGTGGGCGCGAGCGCGACGCATCGCGAGGGTCGGGCGGGACGAGGCCGATGGAGGGCGGACGTGGGTCACACGAAGGGCGGACCGAGGGTCGGGCGGGACGAGGCCGATGGAGGGCGGACGTGGGTCACGCGAGGAGCGGGCCAAGGGCCGCGACGGCGGAGCTAGAGCGAGCGGACGGAGACGTCCCACCGTGCGGGCTAGCGGTACTCGAGCAACAGGACCGCGGTGGTGTCGTCGGTGAGGGCTTCGTAGCGGTGACCGAGATCGCCCGGGAACGTGGCGAGATCGCCCGGATCGAGGTCGACCGCCCCCCCGGCGGGGCCGACCCGCAGCCGTCCAGCGGTGACCAGCACGTGTTCGACGGTGCCGGAGGTATGTGCGTCGGCGTCGCGGACCGGGCCCGGTTGCAACTGCAGATGGTAGAGCTCGGCACGGCAGGCGTGGCCCGTGGACGCCAGCAGGTGGGCCTGCATGGTGCTGGCTTCGCTGACGACCGACGGCCCCTCCCCTGCTCGGACGACGCGCACGGCCGGGGTCGGCTCGTCCAGCAGGGTGCCGAAGGGCACGCCGAGCGCGCGCGCCAGGGCCCAGAGGGTCTCGATGCCCGGGTTGGCGTCACCGGCTTCGATCGCGTGCAGGGTCGACTTGCCGATGCCCGCGGCGGCCGCGACGTCGGCGAGGCTGCGGCCGGACCGGGCACGGAACTCGCGCACGGACGTCGCGACGCGTTCGCGTAGCTGTCGGGTGTCATCGACGTCCGGGACGGGGGTCGCTTCCGGCACGGGCAGGTTCCTGTCGACAGCGGTTTCGATCGGTTCTCCGGACGCAGCGGACGGTGAAGTGGACGCACCGCTGACGCCGTGGTACAGGTTACCGCACGATGCGTCCCTTCCACCGAACGTCACCCGGCACCTCCGGTACCCCGGAGGCTGACGGCTCGGTGGCAGCAACGGGCCCGGATGGTCCGTGGACGGGAGGCCCGGGTCGACCGTTCGTCGTCGGCCAGGTGGTCCCGATCAGTCTGGCCGTCGGCGCGTACGGCCTGTCCTACGGGGTCCTGGCCACCGCCGCGGGCCTCTCCCCCGGCCTGGCGACGCTCTCGAGCGTGGTGGTGCTGGCCGGCGGCTCGCAGTTCGCGTTCGTCGGGGTGCTGGCGGCCGGCGGCCATCCGATGACCGGTGCGCTCGGAGGTCTGCTCCTCAACCTGCGCTACCTCGCGTTCGGGCTGGCGATCGCCCCGCACCTGTCGCAGGGACCCTGGTGGCGGCGGGCGCTCGACAGCTACCTGCTGGTCGACGAGTCCGTCGCGTTGGCGCTCGGAGGAAGCCAGCACAAGCGCGCTGAACGTCGACACAGCCAGGACCCTGGTCGCACCGTGGTGTCCAACGATGGGTCGGGCACCTCCGACGACGAGGGTGCGCTGGCTGATGACACGGGTGACGAGCGCCTCCCCACGCTGACCGTCGCTGGCCGCTACCGGCGGGTCGGGTTGGGGGTGGTCATCGCCTGGATCGGCGCGACCGCGGTCGGGGCCTACGGTGGGCAGTTGCTCGGCGATCCCGAGCGGTTCGGGCTGGATGCCGCGTTCCCCGCCGGCTTCCTGGCGCTCCTGGCTCCGTGGCTGCGGCAGCGGTCCGGGCAGGTCGCGGCGGCGGTCGGCGTGCTGCTGGCCTTGGCGCTCACCCCGGTGGCGCCACCCGGCATCCCGATCCTGGCCGCTGGGCTGGGAGCGGTCGTCGCCTTGCAGGTGACCCGCAAGGAGAGCGCATGATCGTCCTGGCGCTGGTCGCGCTGGCCGTCGGCACCTACCTGCTGAAGGCGGTCGGACCGTTCGCCGCCGCCGGTCGTGAGCTCCCGCCGGTCCTCTCACGTCTCGCCAACCTGCTGCCGGCGGCCATGCTGGCAGCGCTGGTCGCGACGCAGACGGTCACCGACGAGCAGCGCCTGGTGCTCGACGCCCGCCTGCTCGGCGTGGCCGCGGCGGCCGTGGCGTTGCTGTTCCGGGCGCCGTTCGCGATCGTCGTGCTGGTCGGTGCCGGGGTGACGGCCCTGGCGAGGCTGGCCGGCATCGGCTGAAGCGCGCTGGGCGGTCCCCGTTCCATCGCTTCCGAAGGCACGGTCGATCAGGCGACCACCCCCGGGCTCAGGTCAGGCCCGCATGGCCACCGGACGACGCACCCGAGCTCCGGCCGCATCCGATCGCCGGTCAGGCCGGCACGGCCACCGGACGACGGACCCGAACCCCGGCGGCATCGGTCGAGACCGCGTCCACCGGACGACGCACCCGGCCGGTGATGTGGACGTCAGAGGGTCTCGCGTGCCCAAGCGGTGGCCAGGGCATCCGCGTACTCGTTCCAGCGGTTGCCGGTGTGGGCTTTGATCCACACGACCTCCAGCTCCGGACGTTGCTGGAGACGCTCGTACAGCGGTCGGACCAGATCGAGGTTCTCCACGGGTCCGCGCTTTCGCTTCCACCCGTTGCGGGCCCAGCCGGCAGCCCACTCGTTGACCGTGCGGACCGCCAGGTTCGAGTCGGTGTACACCGTCGCGGGCGTGCCCTCGGGGACGAGCTCCACGCCCGCCAGCAGCGCCCGGAGCTCCATGCGGTTGTTGGTGGTCTGCGGCTCGTAGCCGTGGTCCTGTGCCACCACCTCGCCGTCCACGACGTACACCGCTCCCCAGCCACCGGGGCCGGGATTGGGGATCGATGAGCCGTCGGTGAACACGCCGGAGCGTGGTCCATCGTGGTAGCGATCCAGCACCTGCGCGAGCGTGAGGTGCTCCTCCATGCTCGGTGCGCGGGTGGAGCGCCCCCTGGCGCCCGACCGCCCGCTGCCGCGGGACGGGCCGTTGCCGCCGGCGCTGCCGCGATCGGCACGACCGGACGGACCGCCAGAAGCACGCCCACGCTTGGCCGACCCGGTGTGGCACGACCGGCACCGACGGGGGGTCCAACCCGGGTAGCGCTCCAGCAGCGACGCAGCCGGCGTGAAGCCGGTACCGCAGTCGGCACACGTCAACGGCTCGGCCATGGCAGCGGACCTCACGTGAGGCGGACGCGATCCGTCACGGACCGTGGTCCGTGACCTCACGGTCAGGGCAGGCGGCGCTCGCTGGGCGTGAGCTGGCTGCCGAACTGGTCCTTGGAGTAGCGGCCAGGGTTACCTCGGTCGAGCAGGAACTCGGCGGGCTCCGACTCGAGGTCGAAGCCGATCACCAGTTGGCACTGCTCGCACTGGTACTTGCCGAAGCCTGACGCCTCCCCGACGAGCGTCTGCTCGCCGTCGCAGCGCGTGCAGGATCGCCGAGATTCGACCTCGGCGACGGCGGTGGATCCGGAGGGGCTCATATCACTCATGGGGAGAGCGTACCGCCCCACGGCCCTCGAGGTCACGACCTTCATCCGGATGGACGCAGGTACGGGTGACCGGCCGGCCTTCTGCTCGTCCGAACACCTCGCCCCACCGACCGCGGGCCCGCAGGCCGGCCCGGATCCGTCGGCCTGCCCCAGCGGTTGGATCCGGCAACGCGGGTCCGCCGGTGCGCGCCAGCGGCTTGGCCCACGGTCCCGATCCGCCAGCGCGGGGCGCCGGCCTGGTTCACGGGCCAGAACCGCTCACCGACGGCCTCCCAGCGTCGGTGACCAGCGCGATCGCATCGTCGTCGCGGCGGATCAACTCCAGCCGCCAACCCTGCGGCCCCCGGGGCGGCCGACCGATCTCCCGCCACCAGCGG
>SKNP01000313.1 GCA_007120485.1 Nitriliruptoraceae bacterium | reverse complement strand
TGGACCTCGGTTTCGGGACCCAGATGTTCGGTCACGTGGCGAAGGAGCGTTCGATCCACGGGCGCGACCACATCGCCGGCACGGTCGACTACGTCCGCGAGGGCCGCCCCAACAACTTCGACTGAGCATCCCGCCCGGCCACTCACCGCCCATGCGGCAGGTGCAGCCTCGACGCCTTCTCAACCGTCATCGACCACGCGCGTCCTTCCACCCCACCGACCTGGCGAACCCGCACGGTCCGATGGCCTACAGCGCATCTGCGGACGGGATCGGGTCAGCGGTCGGCTTCGGCCCACGGGGACCTGCGATGATCCGCCGACGGATCCTCGACGACACCATGTCGATCGCGATCGTGGTCGCGATGACGATGAGGATCGCCGTTCCCGCAGCGGCGTAGCGACGGTAGGAGAGGAAGTTGGAGAGCATCCCGCCGATGCCGCCGGCACCGACCAGACCGAGGATCGCTGAAGCACGGACGTTGATCTCGAAGCGGTAGAGCCAGAACGCCATGATCTCGGGCAGCGCCTGCGGCAGCACACCCCACCGCAGGACCTGGAACCGTTCCCCTCCGACGGCTTCGGCAGCCTCGATCGGGCCACGGTCGATGCCTTCGACCACCTCGGCGGTCAGCTTGCCGAGCGTTCCGATGGATCCGAGTCCGATGGCTAGAGCGCCGGCCAAGGGGCCCAACCCGATCATCGAGACGAACAAGATCGCGAGGACGAGCTCGGGCAGCGAACGCAGCAGGTTGAGGACCTGGCGGGCCATGGTCGTGCTGAAGCGCCCACCGACGTTCTTGGCCGCGAGCAATCCCAGCGGGAGGCTGATCACGGCGCCGATGATCGTGCCGACCCAGGCGATCTGGAGGGACTCGATCATGCCGGCGAGCGCATCGGGCACGGTGCCGAGGTCCGGTGGGAGGAGCATCAGGCCGAGGATGCGCACCAGTTGCTCGGGGCCGCGCAGGATGGCTGCCGGATCGATGCCGGAGGTCCACGCGGCCCACAGGCCGGCGGCTGCGGCCGTCAGCGCGAGTCCCATCGGGCCGTAGCGTCGAGGCTTGTCGGGCCGCACGGCCTTCTCTGCCGTGCTCGGCGGCGTCGGCGTGCTCGAGGTCGAGACGTGCGGAGCTGTCATACGAGCCTCCGACGTAGGGCGATGGACACCGACTCCACGAGGAAGACGACGATGAAGATGCAGATGACGATCAGCGAGACCACGTCGTAGCGGAAGCCGTTGAGCGCGACGAACAGGACCTGGCCGATGCCGCCAGCGCCGACGAAGCCGACGACCAGCGACGCACGCAGATTCAGCTCGAAGGCGTACAGCGAGTAGGCGACGAAGTTGGGCAACACCGACGGGACGACGCTGGTGCGCACGGCCTGGCTATGGCGGGCCCCCGCGGCTTGCGCGGCTTCGAGCGGTCCGGTGTCGATGCCGTCGATCGTCTCCGAGGTGAGCTTGCCGACCACCCCGATGTTGAACAGGATCAGTGCCACGATGCCGGCGAGCGGGCCGATCGAGAACACGGCGACGAACACCATCGCGTACAGCAGGTCCGGGATCGAACGCACGACGTTGAGGACGGCCTTGCCGGCGAGGAAGGAGCGGAGGCCAGGAGCTGAGATGCGCGATGTCAGTACGGCCATCCCGAAGGCTGCGGCGCAGCCCAAGAGGGCCGCCAGGATCGCGATCCGGAGGGTCTCGATGAACGGGCCGATCAGGCCACGCCAGGCCTGCCAACGCGGATCGAACAGGTCCTCCATGATGCGCTGGCCGCGCTCGAGGCCGGCGAAGAGCTCGGGGATCGACAACCCGACCCCGAAGCGTCCGCTGCCAGCCCACCAGGTGACGAGCAGGAACGCTGCGATGCCAGCCGGCACCTTCCAGGAGATCGGCGGCTTCGGTGGCCGCGCCGAGGCAGGTTGGGTCGGAGCGGCGGTCACGCTCACAGCTCGGCCTTGGCCTGGAGCACGTCATCGGCGGTCAGCGAGCGGCCGTAGATGTCCTCGAACACCTGCTCGTCGGCATCGCTCCCGGGGCCGTCGAACACGATCCGGCCATCGCGTAGCCCGATGATCCGGTCGCCGTAGGCGCGGGCGAGGTCCAGGAAGTGCAGGTTGACCACCGTGGTGATCCCCAGCTCACGGTTGATCCTCTGGAGATCGCGCATGACGACGTGCGAGGTCGGCGGGTCGAGCGACGCCACCGGTTCGTCGGCGAGGATCACCTTGGGTTCCTGTGCCAGCGCGCGTGCGATGCCGACCCGCTGCTGCTGCCCGCCCGAGAGGTTGGAAGCGCGCACGTAGGACTTCGCGACGATCTCGACCCGCTCGAGCGCTTGCATCGCCACCTCGACGTCGTCGGCGGGGTACCTCGCCAGCATCGTGCGCCAACGAGGCACCAGGTGGAGGCGACCCATCAGCACGTTGTTGAGCACGCTGGTGCGCTTGACCAGGTTGAAACCCTGGAAGATCATCCCGATGTCGGAGCGGATCGCCCGCAGCTCAGCCTTCGAAGCGCTGCTGATGTCGCGACCGTCGACCTCGAGCGTGCCGGAGGTGGGCCGGACCAGACCGTTGATGGTGCGTACGAGGGTCGACTTGCCTGCGCCGGACAGCCCCACGACGACCACCAGCTCGCCGGCGGGGACGTCGAGGGAGACGTCGTTGAGCGCACGCACGCCACCCGGGTACTCGACGGTGACGTTGCGGAACCGGATCATCGGTTCACCTCCTTCGAGGGGTCGGGGGTCGAGGCCGGCGTCAGACCAATCTCGACCCCCGGAGTGGCTCAGCCGTCGAACTGATCGCCGAGCTCTGCGTCGGCGCGACGCATGACGTCGTAGTTCTCTGCGGTCGCGGGAGCGAGGCCATCGATCTCGTAGAGGTCGTACAGGACCTCCTGCCCCTCCTCGGTTTCGCCGTAATCGATCAGTGCCTGCTGGATGATCTGCTTGAGGTCGTCCGGGAGGCCGCCGATGACGGCCATCCCGTCGTTGGGGATCTCCTCGGAGAAGGCGAACACGACCACCTGCTCACCGACGTCGCTGAGCTCCTCCGCCATGATCCCGCGGGCGTCGTCGAACGACAGACCGACCTCGACGTCGCCGTGGTAGACGGCGTTGACCGAGTTGTCGTGTCCACCGGAGAAGATGGTGGACAGGTCGTTGAGGTCATGCCCCTGGTCGATGAGCTGCAGTGCCGGGATCAGGTAGCCGGAGGCGGACGACGGGTCGACGAACGCCGTTGGGCCGTCGATGCGGGCGATGGCGTCCTCGCCCATCGGGCCTTCGTCCGTCTCGAGCGTTCCGTTGCACCACAGGAAGCCGTCGTCGTCGGCTTGGGGCTCGTCGTCGCAGTACTTGTCCGGATCGTTGGTCATGTACTGGGTGTGGTAGGTGTAGGTGCCACGGCGCTCGGATTGCAGGATGATCTCCACGCCGGCCCGGTCGATCGCGCGGACGAGTGCCAGTGGTCCGAACGCGCCGATGTGGGCTTGCTCGGAGGCCATGGCCTCGACCAGACCGACGTAGTCCTGGCTGATGAACGGCTCGACCGGGATGTCCGTCGCCTCGCTGAGCACGTCCGCGAGCTCGTCGGCACTGTCGACGAGCACGTCCGCTTCGCGTGACGGGACGAAGCCGAACACCAGCTCCTCGGGCCAGTCAGCCCGCTCATCGGTCGCCGCATCCTCCTCGTCGGTCTCGTCGGCTTCCGCCGCCTCGTCGCTCTCCTCCTGCGCATCGGTGTCTTCCGACGCAGCATCCTCGGTCGATGCTGCCGCGTCGGTGTCCGGGTCGTCCGTGCCGCTGGCACAAGCAGCGAGCAGCATCGCTCCCACGGTCAGGGCACCAAGTGTGTTGATCCTCATGTTCAGCCTCTCCCTTGCTCCTGTGTCGGTCGGTCACCCCCGAGCCGAAGGCGGTCGCTTCAGCGGGTCACCACCTCCTCCCGATCCTTCACGAGCTCGTGGAACTCGTCCCAGTCATGGATGTCCACGGCGCCGTCGGTCGGGTCGTTCCACGGCCGCACGAAGCGGCAGACCGTGGCAGCCGAGCCCCGCTGGTTCGCCAACGCCCTGACATGCTCTGGGGCGTCATCGAGGTAGATGTCGCAGGCGACCGTGTGCTTGTGTTCGGTGAAGTGGATGGCCCGCATGGGCAGACGGTGATCGCTGATCCATCCGAGCGTGTCGTGCACCGCCCAGGCAGGCTTGGCCGTCAGGATGATGATGTCGTGGCCGGCCCGATCCAGTGCTTGCAAGGTGTCGAGGGCGCCGGGGTACGGCTCGAGGTAGCGGAAGACGCTCACGCCGCCGTGGTCGCGTGCCCACGCCCAGAACGCGGGCATGTCGGGGAAGTGCGTCAGTTCGACCGGACTGTCCCAGGAGTTCACCATCTCCAGCGCGAGGTCGGCACCGAAACGGTCGTTGTACGCCGTGATCCATCCGGTGTTGAAGTCGGCGACCACGCCGTCGAGATCGATGCCGAGTCGAAGCCCCATCTGCGTGAACCATCCTTGGTCGTGACCGATGGCCGTGCGAGCCAGCGGTCGGTGTCGTCGCACACCCGCGCTCCCCTCCCAGGGAGTGCGCCCCCGAGCTATGCGTCCGAGACGTGCAGGACACTACGGACCGCGGGCATCGGGGGGACCCTCAGAAGTTCAGTGCGTTGCGGCCCGGGATCCTCAGATGTTGAGAACCGCGCGTCGGATCGAGCCGGTCCGGGTCAGGGGTCCATCCCGTGCATCGAGCGGACGAGGAGCGCGAGCTGGAGGTCCAACCGGAGTTGGCCATCGGTCCCGAACGGGCCGACGAGCTCCTCGACCTTGGCGAGGCGGTAGCGGATGGAGTGGTAATGGAAGTGCAGCCGGCGGGCGGTCTCGGCGACGTTGCCTCCCGAATCGAGCCACACCTGCAAGGTCCGGCGGAGGTCGGCTGCGGTGTCGGTGTCTGCGTCGAGCTCGCCGAGGACCTCGGAGGCGAAGGCTCGCAGTTCCGCGGGATCATCGACGAGTGACAGCAGGCGGTACGCGCCGAGGTCGTCGAAGTGCCGGACCGCTCCCCGGCCGCTCACGCGCCGGCCGACGATCAGGGCCCGACTCGCCTGCTCGTAGCCTCGGGGGAGGTTGCTGATCGTGTCGACGGGACGGGAGACCCCCACCGACACCGCTGTCGAGGTGGAGCGGAGCGCCTCGTCCTGGAGTCGACGAGCGAACGCGGTGGCTTCACGTCGGGCGTCGGCGGGGAACGCCCGCGTGAGGATCACCACTTCATGGGTGAAGTGCACGATCGCTGCGGCTGGATCACGGTCGACGATCAGCCGATGCAGGGAACTCCAGAGCGGTTGGCGGTCGAGGAGATCCTCGGCGGACATGGCGTCCGACCCGTCATCGCCACGGATCACCAGGACCGTCAACATCCGGTCGAGGTCCCACGCGAAGCCGGTCGCGCGCCGGCAGGCATCCGCCTCGTCCGCCGTACCGTGGAGGAGTTCGTGCATCAGATCCGATCGGTACTTGTCCTCGACCGCACGCACCTCCCGCTCCTTGGTGAGCGTCAGCGCGGCGACCGTGGCCGCGCTCTCGAGCGCCATCAGGTCATCGGTGGGCGGCGCGCTGGCTGACAGCGCCACGACATGGCCATGACGATGCGTCCCAGCGGAGATCGGGACGGCGACGCAGGTCATCTCGCGGTCCCCGGATCGAGCTCGGCCCGCGGTGACATCGATCTCGAGCGGCAGGTGCGGGTCGATCGAGAGCTCGTCGAGGTGGATGGACGCCAACACCCGACCCTTCGGCGACACGATCGCGTTCGGGCAGCCGAGGAGACCGGCGAGGTCACGCACGATCTCCCGCAGCCCTTCCCCCTGCAGGACCGTCTGGAGGAACGCGCGGTGGATGCGCTCGGACCGAGCCAGCTTCTCGGCGTGACGGTTGAGGATCACCGTGAAGGCTTCGGTGAGCAGCTCATCGAAGGTGATCCCTGGGGGGAGCTGGACGATCGGGAAGCCCCGCTCGTCGGCCACATCGCCGACGCCCGGTGGCAGCGCTTCCAGGTACCGCCCGAGCTTGATGCCGAGCCCGGCCAACCCGGCGTCGTCGAGGTCGCCGACGAGGCCGACGAGGTCATCGAGCCGGTCACGGATCGGGTAGGCGCTGGTCAGGAGGAACTCGCGAGGCTTGGCCCACGGCTGGATGTTCGGCACTTCCATGACGGTGAGCCGCTCGACCAACCGGCCGAGGCCGTCGCTCCCTGCGAGGACCACCGCGCCGGCGAACGCTTCGGTAGCCAGCACCTCCGAGAGCGTGACGGGCGTCGCTCCGGAGGGTGGCACGACATCAGCGCTGACCACGCTCGTCTCCGACGAGGTTCACCGGTGCAACCGAGCGGGCGCGGGGCCCTCCGGTCCGCCGGAGTGGCTACATGACCCCGACCGGGTCGGCCAGAGCGCCATCACGCTAGTGGCTCCACCCGTGGTCGGCGGGTGGCGGGCCAACGCGCTCACCGGATGGGCGACGCGGTCGTACAGCTCGATGACGTGCTCGTCGTGCATCCGCACGCACCCTTGGCTGGCGGCCTGCCCGATCGAGCCTGGCGCGTTGGTGCCGTGGAAGCGGATCAGGGTGTCGCGCCCGTCCCGGTTCCAGTTCAGGGCGCGGGTGCCCAGCGGGTTGTCCGGTCCCGGCTCGACGACCTCGGGCAGGTCCGCCCCCCAACCGTCCGGTGCGGGGTTGGTCCAGGTCGGCTCGACCCGTTCTGCCCCGACCGTGAACGTCCCCGTCGGGGTCGCGGCGTCGTGCTGCCCGACCGCCACCGGCCACTCGCGGACGGCCTCACCGTCCTCGTACAGCCGTAGCGTCCGACGGTCCTGCTGCAGGAACAGCACCTGGTCGTGGTCGTCGCGGGTGACCGCCGGCTGCACGGCGTCGGTGGTGAGCTCGACCCGGTCGACGGCGCCGTCGGGACCACCGTCGATCGCGTCGAGGAGCTGCGCGCGGGTCGCGTCCACGTCCAGCGTGCGGCCCGTCCGTTCCGCGACGATGTCCAGGTCCCCCGACGACCAGTCGAGCTGCGCATCCCG
>SKNP01000340.1 GCA_007120485.1 Nitriliruptoraceae bacterium | reverse complement strand
GAACCGGCGCGTGCCGACCTGGGCACACCCGGTGCGGACGACACCGTGCCGCATGCGGTCGACCTTCGCGTCGCCCACCCCCCTCCTTCCGCCGGGGTCCGGTCGGTGGCGACGCGGAGCCGCCGCCGGCGTCGGGTGACGGGAACCGAAGGTCGATCGCGACGCGGGGCGGCCCCGGCGTCGGACGGCGCGAGCCGGCGATCGGCCGCACGTAGCCCCGGGACGTGGGTCGGTACGCTGGAGCCTTCGTCCGGTAGTCCGGACGCCCCGGGATCGGACGAGCGGTGGACAGGAGGACGCGGTGACGCAACACGTGGGTGGCCCGGGTCGACCGCGCCTGCTCAGCACCGGCCTGGGGACCCACCTCGACGCCTTCGGCTGGCGCGAGTGGGGCCTGTTGACCGCCATCGCCACCGTCTGGGGCTCGTCCTTCCTGCTCATGGAGATCGGGCTGCGAAGCTTCGCGCCGGGCTTGGTCACGCTCTGCCGCATCGCCTTCGGTGCCCTCGCCCTGGCCCTGGTCCCCCGGGCCCGGAACACCCGGGTCGACCGCGAGGATCTGCCACGGGTCGCGCTGCTCGGAGTGGTCTGGATGGGCGTCCCCCTGCTGCTGTTCCCGGTCGCGCAGCAGTGGATCGACTCCTCGGTCGCCGGCATGGTCAACGGGGCGATGCCTCTGACCGTGGCCGCGTGGTCCGCGGTCCTGCTGTGGCGGCTACCGGGACGGGCCCAGGCCATCGGCCTCCTGATCGGCTTCGCGGGGATCGTCGCCATCTCGCTGCCGGAGATCCCGCTGCGTCAGGTTGTGGCCACCGGGACCGCGGAGACCGCCGCCGGCACCGGCCTCGTCGTGGTCGCGGTGGTCCTCTACGGCCTCGCCGCGAACCTCGCGGTGCCCCTCCAGCAGCGGTACGGCGCGCTCGCCGTGCTGCTTCGCGCCCAGCTGGTCGCGCTGGTGGTGGTCCTCCCGTTCGGGCTCGTCGCTCTCCGGGACTCCACCTTCGCGTGGGGACCGGCGCTGGCCATGATCCCCCTCGGCGCGCTCGGGACCGGGCTCGCGTTCGTGCTGATGACCACGCTCGTCGGTCGCGTCGGTGGCCCTCGTGGCTCGATCGCGATCTACTTCGTCCCGGTCGTCGCGATCATCCTGGGCGTCGTGGCTCTCGGCGAACACGTCCACCCGTTGGCGCTGGCGGGGACCGGCCTGGTCCTGATCGGCGCCTGGGTCACCTCCCGGCGGGAGCGCACCCGTCCCGAGCCGGACCAGGCCGCGAGCTGACGCTCACGCCGCCGGCGGGTCGCCACCGTCGGCCAGCACCCGTTCGATGCGCTCCACCTTGGCGGTGAGCTGCCCTTCGTGGCCAGGCCGATGATCGATCTTGACGACCATCGACACGCGAGGCGCGTACCGCTCGACGTAGGTCAGGCAGCGCGAGAGCAGCGTGAACACCTCGTCGGGCTCGCCCTCCACGGTGGTGAACATCGGACCGGTCTCGTTCGCCAGCCCGCTCTCGCGGACCAGCCGGACGACGCCGGCCACGACGTCGCCGACCGAGTCCTCCTGACCGACCGGACTGACCGAGAACGCGGCGAGCATCGCAGGACCTCCCGGTCGCTGACAAGGGCGCGGCTACCTACCGCGCCCAGGCTCTTGGGCCGGCAGGTGGACGAGCGTAGGTGGCATCGTCGATGCCGAGGTGGCCCGCGTCCACGGCCGAACGGTCATCCGTTGCCGGCCCGCACGATGCCGTGCTCGTAGGCGAACACCACGGCCTGGACGCGGTCGCGAAGGTGCAGCTTGTGCAGGACCCGGCCGACGTGGGTCTTGACGGTGGTCTCGGAGACGAACAGCGCCTCCGCGATCTCCGCGTTGCTGCGCCCGCGAGCCAGCAGGCGCAGCACCTCCTGCTCGCGGTCGGTGAGCGCGTCGAGCTCCGGCGGTGGCGGGCGCTGCGTCGCCACACCCTCGACGAAGGCGGTGACCACCCGGCGCGTCACGGCTGGTGACAGCAACGCGTCACCGGCTGCGACGGTACGGACCGCCTCGACGAGACGATCGGCCGGCGTGTCCTTGAGCAGGAACCCGCTCGCTCCTGCCCGCAAAGCGGCGAACACGTACTCGTCGAGGTCGAAGGTGGTCAGGATCACGATCTTGGTCGGTGAGCCGCCGGCGACCAGCCGTCGGGTCGCCTCGATCCCGTCGAGGTGAGGCATCCGCACGTCGACCAGGGCGAGATCGGGCCGATCCCGCTCGATCACCTCGACCGCGGCGAGCCCGTCGGCCGCCTCGGCGACCACCTCGACGTCGTCCTCCGCCTCGAGGATCATCCGGAACCCGGCCCGGACCAGCTGCTGGTCGTCGACGATCGCGATCGTGATGCTCACGGCAGTCGTCTCCATATCGACGGTCTGGACGCGACCACAGGCACCCTGCAGTGGTCGCAGCCGGGACCTTGCCACCCCATCATGATGGCGCGTAGCCACCGACGTCGGCTTCCCCGGACCTCGACGCGTCATCAGCGGCCAGCGGCAGCCGCGCGCGCACCACGAAGCCACCGTCCACCCGAGGTCCCGAACGCAGCAGGCCGCCGAAGACCGCGACGCGTTCACGCATCCCGGCCAGCCCCGCCCCACCACCGATCGCGCCCGCCGCGTCCCCGGCACCACCCCGACCGTCGTCCTCGACCGATACCAGCAACCGGTCAGCACGCCGATCGAGGGTGACCACGACGTCATCGACCGGTCCCGCGTGCTTGAGCACGTTGGTCAACGCCTCCTGGACGATGCGGTAGGTCGAGACGGCCACCCCCGTCGGCAGGGACGCGAGGTCACCGTGCCGCTGCAACCGGACGGGCACGCCGGCGTCGGTCAGCCGCTCGACCAGGCTCGTGACATCCGCGACCGTCGGCTGGGGCCTGCGATCGTTCGTCGGCGACGCCGGTTCGTCAGGCCCGGCGGCGTGACCTGACCCGCCCGGATCAGCGGTGCCGGTTCCCCCGTCCGGAGCGTCGGTGGCGTCGGGCTCAGGGTCGCGCAGCACCCCGACCAGGTCCCGCAGATCCCGCAGCGCATCCCGCCCCGTCGACTCGATCGCCGCGAGCGCCTGGGTGGCTTGCGACGGGTCGCGATCGGCGACGCGCTGGCCGGCACTGGCTTGGACCACGACGACGCTCACCGCGTGCGCGACGACGTCGTGGAGTTCGCGGGCGATACGGGATCGCTCGTCGGCGACGGCGAGTTCGGCAGCCAACTGTCGGGAGCGTTCCGCCTCCTCAGCCCGTGCGGTCAGCTGCGCCAGGATCTGCCGACGGGCCCGAGCACGGTCGCCGAGCGCCCACACGCCGACGAATGCCAACGTGTTGATCGCGAGGTCGACGGGACCGAACGGCGCGTCCTGCGCCCAGGCCGACAGGGCCGATCCGACGATGAACGCGCCGGAGATCGCCAGCGAGATCCGCCCCTCCTCACGGCTGCCGTAGGCGGCGACCGAGTACAGCGCCACGACCACGGCCGACAGCGACGCACCGAGCGGCAGCCCGAGCAACGCCAGCACGCCGGTCGCCGTCCCCGTCACCGCCATCGTCGCTATGGGCAGGACCCGT
Organism: Nitriliruptoraceae bacterium; assembly: GCA_007120485.1. Classification (GTDB taxonomy): domain Bacteria; phylum Actinomycetota; class Nitriliruptoria; order Nitriliruptorales; family Nitriliruptoraceae; genus SKTG01. The sequence goes on along the minus strand of SKNP01000340.1, from coordinate 3,483 downwards.
CGCCACGCCAACGGCACGTACATCGGCAGCAGCATCGGCCCCACGATCCACCACGTGTCGACGGGCAACCATGCGGCCTGCCGTGGATCGATGAGGTGGTCGGCGACCGCCAGGACCGCGAGACCCGCCGCGAGCGCGACGTCGAAGACCGAAGGACGCGACCGCTGGCCCACCGGCTCCGGACCGACCTCCGGCGCGGTGGTCGCGCCCGTGGCATCCGCACGGGTGCCCGAACCCGACGACCGCGACCTATCCAGCTGCGCATCCACAGCGTCGACGCTAGCCAGCTGGCGGCCCGCCGCGCGTCGTCCTCGAGACGGGTGTCGACCTCGTCATCGGGGAGGACCCCGGCCGTGCGGGAGGCGAGGATCGGGCCCTGGATACCCTGTGCCGCCGTGAGCGATAGCCGCCTCGGCCAGTGCGGCTCGCGATCGCTGTCGAGCGCCTCGTCGGCCCGGAGCGTCTGTGACCCCATTCCACCGCTACCTCGGTGTCGTCATCGTGGTGCTGTTCGTCGTGGTCATGGGGGCCGCGCTACTCCTGCGGGTGTTGGGCCGGCAGGAGACACCCACGTGGCTCTGGATCACCCAGCACTGGACGGAGAACCTGCTCGTCCTCCAGACGATCACCGGGATCATCCTGCTCCTGCTGGGCCGACGAGCGGTCGGTATGCCACTGGCGTGGCTGCACTACCTCTACGGCTCGCTGTTCCCGCTCGTGGCGATCGTCGGTGGCCGGATCGCTGGCCTGCGCCGCGAGTCGCGCGAGTACGTCGGCCTCGGCTGGGGCGCCTTCTTCGCCTTCGCGCTGAGCTTCCGCGGCATCCAGACCGCCTGTGGCGAACGCTGGGAAGACCTGGCCCGCTGTCTGGGTTGGTAGGAGCACCGACCGACTCGACCCACGGCACCACCGGGACCGAAGTACCACGAGTCCGACCCACAACCTCCCCCAACGACCGCGACCCCAAGGATCCACCTGTGACCCGTCAGTTCGGCATCACCTTCGACTACCTGTGCCCCTTCGCCCGCAACGCCAACGAGCACGTCATCGCCGCCCTTCGGGCCGGCGCTGATCTGGACGTGCGGTGGATGCCCTTCTCGCTGGCGCAAGGCCACGTCGAGGACGGCGAGGTCGCGATCTGGGACCGGCAGGAACCATCGAAGGAGTCGGGGATCCTCGCCTTGCAGGCCGGTCTCGCGGTCCGCGACCTGGATCGCGAACGGTTCCTGGACGCGCACGAGGAGCTGTTCGCCGCCCGACACGACCGCGGTGAGGACCTCAAGGATCCGGACGTGGTCGCGAAAGCCCTCGGTGCCGCCGGCGTCGACCCGGACACCGTCTTCGGCTCCATCGACGCCGGCCGAGCGCTCTCGACGCTCCGCGAGGAACACCAGGCCGCCGCCGACCTCGAGATCTGGGGGGTACCGACGTTCGTCACCGACCAACGCGCGGTGTTCGTCCGGCTGCTCGACCGGCCCAACGGCGATGCGCGGACCTCGATCGACCGGATCGAGCAGGTCGTCGATCTGGTGGCCGACCCCCTCGAGCTCCACGAGTTCAAGCAGGTCGACCTGCCGATGTGACGGCCGCGCCTCGGTCAGTCGGTGACGCCGAGCAGTTCCTTGGCGCGGTCGACCTCGTCGCAGACGATGACCAGCTTGCTGCCCGCGGCGATGTAGGCCTGCTCGATGTTCACGCCGGCGTCGGCCAGCGTTCGGCAGGCGGTGCCGAGGTGACCGGGAGCATCCGGCAGCGGCACGACCGCGACCCGACGGGCCGCCTGGACGTCCATGCCGGCACCGCGGAGCACCTCCATCGCCTCGTCGGCCTGGTCTACCAGCACGTGGACGATGCCCTTCCCCTGACCGGTGAACGCACTGATGGCTTCGATGTTGATCCCGGCTTCGCCCAACAGCTCCCCGAGCCGTGCGAGCTGGCCCGGCTCATCGTCGGGGATCAGCACCAGGTCCTTGCGCATGAACGCCTCCTCGTCGGCTCGTTGAGGCTAGCCGGCAGCGGTCCGCGCGTGCCGAGCGCGACGGGGTGGTTGCTACACTCCGCCCGCGCTCGGCCCCTCGGGGCCGGTGCGACCTTCCGGGGTAGCTCAGTTGGCAGAGCGTTCGACTGTTAATCGAAAAGTCGCCGGTTCGAGCCCGGCCCCCGGAGCTCCCACCTCTCGGTCCGTGCCCGCCCAGTTCGGTGTCGTCCAGCCGCTCGCGGGGTTCACGGCCGCAGGACGAGCTTGCCGAACACCTCGCCGGCCAGCAGCCGTTCGAACGCGCGGCGACCGTCACCGAGGTCGAACACGTCGTCGATCGGTGGCCGGACGCCGGTGGCATCGAGCATGGTCAACAGCCGCCGCAGTTCGTCGCGGGTGCCCATCGTCGACCCGATGATCCGCAGCTGGCGGAAGAACACGCGCGCGAGGTCCGCAGGCGGATCGAAACCGGAGGTGGCGCCGGCCACCACGATCGTGCCGCCGGGCTCGAGGGCCTTGAGCGAGTGCGACCAGGTGGCATCACCGACCGTCTCCAGCACCGCGTCGACGCGTGCGGGCAGCCGCTCGCCGGACGGCACGGCCTGGTGGGCGCCCAGGTCGAGCGCACGCTGTAGCTTGGCCTCATCACGGCTGGTCACGGTGACGTGGAGGCCGGACGCGCGCCCGAGCAGGATCGCGGCGGTGGCCACGCCCCCGCCGGCGCCCTGGACCAGGACGCGCTGTCCCGGTTGGAGCTCGGCCCGGGAGAACAGCATCCGGTAGGCGGTCAGCCACGCCGTGGGCAGGCAGGCCGCCTCCTCGAAGCTCAAGCTCGCCGGCTTGGCCACCAGGTTGCGGGCCGGGACCGCCACCTGGGCCGCCAACGTGCCGTCGTAGCGCTCGGAGAGGATCGAGAACCCCGGGTCGAGGGTCTCGTCGATGCCGTCCGGGTCCGCCACGACCGCGTGGACGACCACCTCGCGGCCGTCGGCGGTCACGCCGGCCGCGTCGCAGCCCAGGACGATCGGCAGCCGGTCGGGATCGATGCCGACGCCGCGCAACGTCCACAGGTCGTGGTGGTTGAGGGCGGCCGCACGGACCTCCACGACCTCCCACCCGTCGGGCGGTTGCGGGTCGGGATGGTCGCCGAGCGCGAGCCCAGCGAGCGGATCGTCGGGGGTGGCGGCGGTGGCGGTGATGGCGAACATGCGGGGAACCCTAGTGGTGCGGTCTCCTAGGCGTGCGATGCGCACGACGGCGCGATCGACCGGGTGAGGTGGTGGGCAGGCCCCGAGGCGATCGGGGTGGCCCCCGCGCCGACCTGCTCGACGATCGAAGCGGCCAGGTCCGCACCGAGCTGCTGCGCTTCGCCGGCCAGCTGAGCGGCCGCTTCGCGTGCTCGGTGGTCGGCGAGGTGCCGCACGACGGCCCAGCGAAGCCGGCGGGGCGTGAGCTGGCTCGCGCGGACCACGCGACCGGCGCCGGCCTCGCGCCACCGGGCGGCG
>SKNP01000143.1 GCA_007120485.1 Nitriliruptoraceae bacterium | reverse complement strand
GCCGGTCCCGGCAGCGCGTTCGGCTCAGCTCGGACCGGTCCCGGCCGCGCGCTCGTTGGCGGTCATCTCCTCGTCGACCCCGAGGATCATCGGCGGCGAGAGCTGCATGTCCAACATCACCCACGCCGGCGGTTCGCAGCCGTCGGGCAGTTCGTCCGCCGGGACCTGCATCGGGGTGCGGCTCGGTCCGACGGCCAGCACCGCCTGGTCGTCCTCGATGCGCCGCACCAGGCCACGGTCGTTGGCGATGCCGGACGGGTCGGCTTCCACGGGTGAGGTCCTCGGTCGGGTCCGGTGCGCAGGGTACGCGTCAGCCGGTCGGGTCTCGATCGGTCTCCAGCGCACGGATCCGCTCCAGCGTCCGGGCGTTGCGCAGCTGCCGGGTCTCTTCGTCGGCGCGTTGCTGCTCAGCGGCCCACCGCAGGAACAGCGACGCGATGATCCCCCACAGCACGAACCCGCCACCGATGTTCATCACGATGCCGGCCGCCTGCTGGTCCTGGAGGGTGTCGAAGCCCAGCCACAGGGGCGGGGCGAGCTCGTACAGCCCGTACAGCGGGAGCGGCGAGAACGTCAGGAACGCGGCCGGCACGAACATCAGCACCGACGACGCGAACAGGTAGAAGGCGCGCAGCGGCTCCTGGATCGCGTTGGGCTCCGCCGGCGCTCGGCGCATCGCCGGCCACCACCACACCAGTGCCGCGAACAGGTGCAGCACGTCCACACCGAACGATCCCAGCTGGGTCGTCTTCAACCCGTCGATCGTCGCCGGCAGGTGCGTGCCGAACAGCACCGCGTTGAAGAGCAGCAGCGCGACCGGCCAGTAGGTCACCGCTCGCAGCGTGCGCTCCCGGCGGGTTCCGGCCGGGAACCAGCGGTCGACCAGCCAGTCGGGCAACCCGGCGATCAGCAGCGGGGCTGCCACGAAGCTGTAGATGATGTAGCGGGCGATGCCGACCGTGGCGAGGTACCCGACCCCGAGCTGGCCGATCGGCCACTCGGAGACCAGGAACAGGGCCAGGACCCCGAAGCACCACAGCCGCAGGCGACGCGGGTCCAGGGCCCGTCCGGCCCGGCGGTGTGCCAGCACGTAGCCACCGATGAACGTCGCCGCCACCAGCCAGACCCCGAGGAACGGGGTGTAGCGCCACGTCCAGATCTGGCCGGGGTTCGACGAGCACCAGAAGGCGACGTTCACCGGCGTCGCTCCGTCAGCGTCGTTGCCGTGCTCACGACCACTCCTCGACGACCTTGGGCAGGTCGCTGACCCAGTCGGACCGGCGCGCCCCGAACGGCCACGCACGCTTCGCCTCGCCGTCGGCGTCGAAGCCGATGACCTGCGCCGGGTGGCCGATCAGGTCCCCGTCGCCCCGCGGATCCGGCCCCTCGACCACGGGACCACCCATATCGAGCTGGTCCAGGGCCTCCTCCACCACCTCGAGGTCACCGTGCAGCCCGATCATCTGCGAGGAGAAGTTGGACAGGAAGTCCTCGATCTGCTCCGGGGTGTCGCGCTCGGGGTCGACGGAGACGAACACGACGTCCAACTCGTCGAAGTCCACCCCGGCGGTGTCCATCGCCGAGGCGATCGCGGCGAGGTGGATCGGGCAGATGTCCGGGCAGGAGGAGTAGCCGAAGAACAGCAGCGTCGGCGTACCGCGAAGGTCGCTGGCCAGTTCGAACGGCTCGCCGTCGGTGTCCTCGAGCTGGACGTCCGGCAGCTGGCGTTCGCGTTCCAGTGGCAGCCCGTGCCACCCGTCGGCGCGCCGTTCCAGTCCGTCGGCCGCGATCGCCGTGGCGCTGGCCGGCCCGCAGGCCGCGGCCAGCATCGCGATGGCGGCCACGGCCGCGACGAGCCGAGCGGAAGGGCCCGTCCGGGCGTGGCCGTGCGTGCGGGTGCCGGTCATGGTCTCACGCATCCGGATCCAGGTCCTCCTCGGCGGCGTCCGGCTCGGCCAGGTCGAGCAGATCGACCACCTCAGCGTCCACCGTGATGGGATCGGAGCGCTCGAACTCCAGGGTGACCGGGAAGGTACCGCCGACCTGCACATCGTCGTCCGGGGCGATCATCATCAGATGCAGGCCGCCGGGGCGGAACCGCACCGTCTCGCCGGCTGGCAGCTCCGCTTCGTCCTGCTCCAGCATCGTCGCGCGCCCATCGTCGTCGACCTCGGTGAGGTGGATCTCGACCGACACGGCCGCGTCGGTCTCGGCCGCGATCAGCGCGTCGTCACCGTCACCGTCGTTGGTGATCTCCAGGACGATCTGGGAGGCGCCGGACACCGGCTCGGCCGCCTGCGCCGGGCTGACGGTGAGCTGCGGGGTCCCGCCACCGCAGCCGGCCACCACGACCAGCGCGGCGAGGACGAGCAGCGAGGGGGCACGGCGCACGGGTAGCTCCGGTGGGTTCGAGGGCGAGGTTCGACGGTCCGCTGGACGTGGTCGCGGCCGGAGCCCGCCGGGTTCCCGCGTGGACCGATCGACCCTCAGGGTGCCCGGTCCGCGCGCGGCCGTGGACCACCTCGCGGCACGGGTGCCGGTCCGCGGGTCACGTCGGTCCGCGGGTGGCGTCGGTCCGCGGGTGGTGTCGGTCCGCGGGTGGTGTCGGTCCGCGGGTGGTGTCGGTCCGCGGGTGGTGTCGGTCCGCGGGTGGCGTCAGCCTGCGAGTTCGTCCAGCTCGAGGATCGGTGCCTCCTGGAGGATCGCGCGCAAAGGCCGGCGGCTGCTCGGTTCGAGGTCGGCCTCCTCCTCGACCGCGCGCTCGTGGGTGGCCACGACCGCGGTCGCGACGGCGTCCCAGTCGTACCGCTCGGCGACCAGCCGGCGCCCACCCTCGATCAGCTCCCGCGCCAACCCCGGATCCTGCACCACCTCGACGATCCGGTTTGCGAGCTGCGCCTCGTCCTGCGGCGGGAAGCTCAACCCGTGCCCTTCGGCGACGATCTCGCGCAGCCCACCGGTGTCGCCGACGACGACCGGGGTGCCGCAGGCCATGGCCTCGACCGCGACCAGCCCGAACGGCTCGTAGATCGACGGCGCCAGCGCGACGTCCGCGGCGGCGTAGTGCAACCGGAGATCGTGATCCTGCAGGAAGCCGGTGAAGGTGACCCGGTCGTCGAGGTGGAGCGTCTCGACCAGTTGCTTGAGCTCCTCGGAGTAGGTCCCCACCCCAGCCACCAGGAAGCGGACCGGACCCACCTGCGCCTCGACCCGCTCGAGCGCGTGGAGCACCGTCTGCACGCCCTTCTCGTACTCCAACCGGCCCGCGAAGAGCACGAGCGCCTCGCCGTCGGGGGTCAGCTGCTCGCGGAAGCGGGTGACCTCGTCCTGCGGCAGGGCGAAGTCGCGCAGGGCGACGCCGTTGGGGATCACGTCGAGCTTGGCGGCGGGGAGCTCGAAGATGGTCTCGACCTGCTCGCGCATGTAGTCCGAGCAGGTGATGACCCGGCGGGCCTCGTAGGTCAACCACCACTCGACCTGATGGATCAGCTTGTTCATCGGCCCCGGGAGGTAGCCCTGGTGGCGGCCGTACTCCGTCGCGTGCACGGTGGCGACCAGCGGCAGGTCGAACGCATCCTTGATGCCGGCCGCGGCGTAGGCCACGAGCCAGTCGTGGGCATGGACGACGTCGAACGGCTCGTCCGCGGCGAGCTTCTCCGCGGCGAGCTTCGCCGCCGCGGCCTGCACCCGGTTGTTGAACGCGAGCACCCACGGGACGAGGTCGTCGAAGCCGATCACCGGCGGTGCTTCACCGACGCGGGTGACGTGGACGCCCTCGACGGTCTCCTCAGCGGGGGCGTCGGGGTGGTCCCGGGTCACGACGTGGACGTCGTGGCCCTGCGCGGCCAGCGATCGGGTCAACGCGGCCACGTGCCGACCGAGCCCGCCGACGACCCGTGGCGGGTACTCCCAGGACAGCACCAAGATGCGCATAGCGTCGGAGCCTCGCAGGCCGAGGACCTCGGCCGCAACGCGTGGTCGTTGGGTGCGCTCGGCGCCGGTCGGGGCTGGGCGTCCAGGGAGGGGCCGGCGGCCGGGAGGGTTCGGTGGCCGGGAAGGACCTGGCGGGGTCGGTCCGGGCGGATGTGTGGAGCGTTGCGGGTGCTGAGCCGCGGTCGCGCTCCACAGGTCGGGGGTGCGGGGTCGGTCCGGGCGGATGTGTGGAGCGTTGCGGGTGCTGAGCCGCGGTCGCGCTCCACACGTCGCGGTCGCGCCACGGGGCTGGGTGGATGTGTGGAGCGCTGCGGGTGCTGAGGGGCGGTGGCGATCCACACGTAGGGGGGCGCGGGGGGCGGGGGCGACGCCCGTCCGGGCTGGGCGGATCGGGCGAGGTGCGGGTCAGAGGTTGGCCAGGACCTGGGCGGCGAGGATCTTGACGACGAACGTCGGTGGGAACAGCAGCGCGTAGGCGAGGTTGACCCGGTCGTCGCCGTCGGTGCGATCGACCGCGAAGGTCAGCAGCGCCGGCTGGTTCTGCGCACCGGCCAGCGTGCCGGCCAGCCGGGCACCTCCGAGCCCGAGCTGCCGGGCGAGGACGAGCAGGACGATGGCTACCGCCGTGGTCAGCCCGGCACCGAACGCGAGCAGGACCAGCCCGTCGCCGGTGCCCAGCGCATCGGCCAGGTCGGGGCCGGCGCCGAGCCCGACGGTCGCCAGGAACAGCAGGGCCCCGAGCTGCCGCAGCGCCTGGTTGGTGGCGTAGGGCAGCTGCCAGGTCACCGGCCCCGTCCGGCCGACCCGGCCCAGCACCAAGCCGACCAGCAGCGGTGCCGCGGCCGTGCCCAGCGTCAGCGTCAACCCCGGGAACACGATCGGGATCGCGCCGATGCCCAACCCGATCAGCAGCCCGAGGGAGAACCCGATCGGGTCGGCGGTGACCGCCGCCCGTTCCGAATCGCCGAGTTCGTCGACGACCTCAGCGAGCCGGTCGCGGGGAGCGACCACGCGGATGCGGTCGCCGAGTTCGACCTGCAGGTCCGGCCGTGCGACCAGGTCGACGTCGCCGCGGCGGACGAACCCGGCGACCCCGTCGAACCGCGCGAGGTCCAGCTCCGCGACGGTCGCGCCGGCGTAGCGCGGGTTGGATAGCACCACCCGTCGGAAGTCGACCTGGTGACGGTCCAGCGGCAGGTCGTCGGGGGCCAGCCGGCCGACGTGTTCGACGAACCGTTCCAGGGTCGTCTCCGGCCCGATGACCGTCAGCAGATCTCCCGGGCGCGGTTGCAGGTCGGCGTCGGGCGTGGTCTCCCGGCCGTTGCGTGCGACCCGTGAGAACACCAGCGTGGCCCCCTCGAACCGTGAGAGATCCGCCAGCCGGGGGAGTGACGGCGCGGTCACCTCGACCGTCCGGTAGGCGGCGGGCGGTGGTGGGTCGAGATCCTCAGAGGTGGGGCGGGCCCGCGACCAGCGAAGACCGACGACGATGGCGACGATCATCCCGAGGACCCCGAACGGGTAGGCCAGCGAGTAGCCGACGACCGGTTGGGTGTCACCGGTGGCTTCGACCGCGGCCTGCAGTCCTGGGGTGTTGGTGGTTGCGCCGGCGAACGTGCCGGCGATGTCCCCGGCCGCCAGCCCGAGCGCACGGCCGACCACGTGTGCGACGACCGCGAGGAGGACGAACGCGGCGACCGCCAGCAGGATCGTGCGGGCCTCGCGGCGGATGCCACTGAAGAACGACGGACCTCCCGCCAGCCCGACGGTGTAGGCGAACAGGGTCAGGCCGAGGGTGCCCACGACCGCGGGTACGGCGTCCGCCGTGGCCGGCAAGGTGGCGGAGATCGCCAGGCCGGCGAACAAGGCGCCGGCGGGTCCGGCGGCGACGCCGCCCATCCGCAGGCGGCCGAGCAGCGTGCCGATCGCCAACGCCAGGAACAGCGTGAGCAGCGGTTGATCCGCGAGGAACCGCGCCACCACGACCTTTCCGTCGGTCGGCGGAGCCTACGACCGCTTGACGGCTACCGTCGCGGCTCTCGGCACGGACGGACGTCAGGAGCGAAGGTGGGCGAGCCCGTCGCGTTGGTGGTGGGGGTCGCGCTGGTGGTGCTCGGCGCGGTCGGGGCGACCACGACGCAGCGCTGGCTGGAGTCCCAGGGGCGGGCATCGGTCGCGCCGGTGTTCCTGATCCCGTTCGGGGTGTTGATCGGGTCGGGTGCGGCGATCGCCCGCGGTTGGGACCTCGCGACGTCGATGGTCGTCGGCGCGATCCTGGTACCGGTCGTCGGGGCCGCGGGTCGCCTCATCGAGGTCCGTCGGGCCAGGCGGCGCCGCGGGGAGCGGTGAGCGTCGACGTCCCTCCTCCGGAGGGGGTCAGGTTCATCCGTGAGGACGATGGCAGGGGTGAGCGGCCGGCGTAGGTTCCACCTCGATCCCGCACCCCGCGTCCCTGCGGGCCCGGCCCGCTCGCCGTCCGAGAGGCTCGCGACGCCGTCCGGTGTGAGCGCGATCATCGCCGTTCGATCCACGTCCAAGGATCCGCCGTGACCACCACCGACATGGCCGTCGAGGTGCGCGGGCTGACCAAACGCTTCGGCGATCAGCTCGCGGTCGACGACCTGACCTTCGACCTGCCCACCGGCCGGATCGTGGGGTTCCTCGGGCCGAACGGGGCCGGGAAGTCCACGACGATGCGCATGATGGTCGGTCTGACCACCCCCTCCGGTGGGACCTCGACGATCTTCGGGACGCCGTTCCACGACCTGGACGAACCGGCACGGACCGTCGGCTCCATCGTCGACGGGGTGGACTACCACCCCGGACGCAAGGCCATCGAGGAGCTGCGTATCAGCGCCCAGACGATCGGCCTGCCCTGGTCGCGGTGCGACGAGGTGATCGAGCTGGTCGGGCTCCAGGCCGCCGCGACCAAGCGGGTCGGGCAGTTCAGTCTCGGCATGCGGCAGCGGCTGGGGATCGCCCAGGCGCTGCTCGGTGACCCGAAGGTCCTGCTCCTCGACGAACCGGCCAACGGCCTCGACCCGGAGGGGATCCACTGGGTCAGGCAACTCCTGCGGCACCTGGCCGACGAAGGCCGGGCGTTGTTCGTCTCCTCCCACCTGCTCGGCGAGGTGTCCCGCCTGGTCGACGAGGTGATCGTCATCCGACGTGGCCGCATCGTCGCGCAG
>SKNP01000317.1 GCA_007120485.1 Nitriliruptoraceae bacterium | reverse complement strand
TCGGTCAGCAGCGCCACCGTTGCACCGAGCCCGGCTCCCTTCACCGCGGAGGTCACGGCCAGCATCTCGCGCATGCCGGGGCCACCCTTGGGGCCCTCGTAGCGGATCACGATCACATCCCCATCGACGATGCCGCCGGTCAGCACCGCCTCCATCGCGGCCTGCTCGCCGTCGAAGACGCGAGCGGGCCCCGCGAACTCCAGCTGCTCGTCGGTGAGGCCGGCGATCTTGACCACCGCACCGTCGGGTGCGAGGTCGCCGCGGAGGATCGCGAGCCCACCGTCGACGTGGATGGGGTCGCTGAGCGGGTGGATCACCTCGCCATCGGGCGCGGGTACATCCATCGCCTCCAGCTCCTCGCCGATGCTGCGGCCGGTCACCGTCAGCGCATCGCCGTGGAGCAGCCCAGCATCGAGGAGTTCCTTCATCACGACCGGGACACCGCCGATCCGGTCGAGGTCGTTCATCACGAAGCTGCCGCCGGGCTTGGTGTCGGCGATGTGGGGGACACGGCGACCGATCCGATCGAAGTCATCGATCGAGAGCTCGACCTCGGCTTCCCGTGCGATAGCGACCAGATGCAGGACGGCGTTGGTGGAACCCCCGACGGCCATCACCACCGCGATGGCGTTCTCCAACGCCTCGCGGGTGACGATCCGCCGGGCGGTCGTGCCTGACTCGAGGAGCGCGACCACCGCTTCGCCGGAGCGGGTGGCGAAGGCGTCCCGGCGCGGGTCGGGTGCCGACGGTGATGACGAGCCCGGCAGCGCCAGTCCGAGCGCCTCCACGGCGGACGCCATGGTGTTGGCGGTGAACATCCCGCCACAGGAACCCTCGCCCGGGCAGGCCGCCCGCTCGATCGCGCCGAGCTCCGCGTCGTCGATGGTGCCCCGGCCGCGTGCGCCGACGGCTTCGAAAACGTCCTGGATCGTGATGTCGTGCCCGTCGTGTTGCCCGGGCAGGATCGACCCGCCGTAGAGGAACACGCTGGGAACGTCCAGCCGCACGGCGGCCATGACCATGCCGGGCAGCGACTTGTCGCAGCCCGCGAAGGTGACCATGCCGTCGAGCCGCTCGGCGTGCATCACCGTCTCGACCGAGTCAGCGATCACCTCGCGGCTGACCAGCGACGCGCGCATGCCCTCGTGGCCCATCGCGATGCCGTCCGACACCGCGATCGTGTTGAACTCGATCGGGAACCCGCCGGCGTCGAACACCCCTTGCTTGGCCTGCTTGGCCAACCGGTCGAGCGGCAGGTTGCACGGCGTGACCTCGTTCCACGACGAGGCGATGCCGACCTGCGGCTTGTCCCAGTCCTCGTCGGTCATCCCGACGGCGCGCAGCATCGCCCGGGCGGGCGCGCGCTCGTAGCCGTCGGTCACGTCGCGGCTGCGGTGCTTCGGATCGGCCATGGGTGCTCTCCCTCGCAGGGGACGCCGTCTTGGGTGGCAAGCTGAGCATACGGCCGTCGTCGCCGTCGAACCCATCCGGGTCGCCGCGGTCGTCGTGGCTGCGCCGCAACGGATCAGGTGCGGGCCTGGTGGGCTACGGTCCCGGGCCGGTGGGCGCCGGTCGGGGTCCGGCCGCGAGGAGTGGGAAGGGTCCGTTGTGGTGGAACGTCAGCGTGAGCCGGCCGCGTCGTCGCAAGGTGGCGACGGGGGAGCTGAGGGGACCGGTGGACCGCCGCCCGGGCTTCCCGCGGAGATGGCGCAGATCCTCGAGCGGCTCGCCGCCGGTGAGGAGATCGGGGTCGCCGACCTCGACCACGGGATGGAGGTCCTCGGCCACGATGGGTTCGCCGGCACCACGCTCGGCCTCGAGTGGGACACCCTGGCCAGCGATCGGGTCACCGCCCACCTCGACGTCGATGAACGTCACCACCAGCCGTACGGCATCGTCCATGGCGGGGTGTGGTGCTCGATGATCGAGAGCATGGCCTCCATCGCCGCGGCGTTGCGGATCGCCCCGGCCGGCAAGCTCTGCGTCGGCGTGAGCAACGCCACCGACTTCCTCCGTTCGCACCGGACGGGCCGGATCGACGGGGTCGCGACCCCCGTCCACGTCGGCCGCCTCCAGCAGTTGTGGCTGGTCGAGTTGACGCGTGCAGACGACGGGAAGGCGGTGGCCCGTGGCCAGGTCCGGCTCCAGAACGTGGAGCTGTCCCAGCTCGGCAGCTAGCAGCGCGCGACGACAGGCGACCGGGCGGCGTCGTGCCGTGCGGTGGGAGGGACCGGCATGAAACTGGACGCGGTGACCTACGGCCACCCACTCAACGCCGTCGTCGGCGAGGTCGACGCGGCGCGTGCGCAGGGCTACGACGGCTGGTTCGTCAGCGAGACCACCCATGACCCGCTGTTGCAATGCGCGCTGGCAGCGCAGGTATCGGGTCCGATGGAGGTGGGGACCGCGATCGCGGTCGCGTTCCCGCGCAGCCCGATGCATCTGGCCTACGCGGCCCACGACCTGCAGGCCCAGACGGGCGGCCGGTTCGTGCTCGGGCTCGGATCACAGATCAAGCCGCACATCGAGAAGCGGTTCTCGACCGAGTGGTCGCAACCGGCCGCGCGTATGCGTGAGTACGTGCAGGCGTTACACGCCATCTGGGACGCCTGGGCCAGCGGGGAGCGGTTGGCGTTCCGGGGGACCTTCTACCGCCACACGCTGATGACGCCGTTCTTCACCCCCGACGACCACGGGCACGGTCCTCCCGCGGTCTGGCTGGCTGCGGTCGGCCCGCTCATGACGCGGGTGACCGGGGAGGTCGCCGACGGGCTGCTCGCTCACGCCTTCACCACCGCCGACTACCTCCGCGAGGTCACGCTTCCGAACCTGACGGAGGGCACCGACGCCGCCGGCCGCGCCCGTGCGGACGTGGAGATCGCGCTCCCGGTGTTCGTGGTCACCGGCCACGATGACCAGCACCGGGCGGCGGCTGAGGCCATGGTCAAGGAGCAGTTGGCGTTCTACGGGTCCACCCCCGCCTACCGGGCGGTCCTGGACCAGCACGGCTGGGGCGACCTGCACGAGGAACTGCATCAGCTGTCCACCCACGACGGCTGGGACCGTATGCCCCAGCTGATCACCGACGAGGTGCTGCACGCCTTCGCCGTGGTGGCCGACCCCCCGGAGGTGGGTGCCGCGATCGTGGAGCGGTACGGGGACGCGGTCGATCGCGTCAGCCTGTCGACCGCGTTCGCGTTCGACGAGGCCAGCCTCGCGCAGGTCCGCGCCGACCTCGCGGGTCGGTGAGCCCCGCGGTCGAGGGCCGGCGCAGCGATCGGCTCTCCGCAGGCGCGGTCCTGATCGCCGCGATGCTCTGGGGCACGATCGGCGCCACCCAGGAGCTCGGGGCCGCCGAGGTGCATCCGGCGACGGTGGCCGCGGTCCGCAGCGCGGGTGCCGGGGTGATGCTGCCGCTGGCGCTGCTGCTGGCGGGCTACCGGGAGACGATCGTCCGCACCGTTCGCACGGCACCACTGGCCTCGATCGGCAGCGGCGTGGCGATCGCGATCTTCCAGCTCGGGCTGATGACCGGCGTCCGCGAAGCCGGGGTGGCCCTCGGCACGCTGCTCGCGCTCGGCAGCGCTCCCGTCTGGGCCGGCGTGTTCGCCGCCATGGCCGGCGAGCGCCCACGTCCCCGGTGGTGGGTCGCCACCTCGCTGACGATCGCGGGAGCGGCCGTCGTGCTGCTCGCCGGGACGCAGGGAGAGCCAGGCGCGGACGTACCCAGCACCCTCGGCGTGTTCTCCAGCCTGATCGCAGGGGCGGCGTACGCCACGTACACGACCGTGTCCAAGCGCGTGCTGCGAGCTGGTGGTGATGGCCCGTCCCTGGTCGTGGTCGTCTTCGTGGTCGCCGGGCTCGGGCTGTCACCGTTGCTGGTGGTGGGCGAGCTGGGGTGGGTCGCGACGCCCGTCGGTGCGACGGCAGCGGGATGGCTCGCGGTCGCGACCACCGTCGGCTACCTGTTCTTCATCCGAGGGCTGCGGGGGCTGGATGCGCCGACGGTGACCACGTTGACCCTGGCGGAGCCGCTGACGGCGACCGCGCTGGCGCTGGTCGTGGTCGGCGAACAGCTCACCGGTCCCGGCCTGGTGGGGGCGGTGCTGTTGATCGCTGGGTTGGGTCTGGTCGGTGGGCGGGTTCCGCGGACCACGGACTGATCGTCACGGCGGGTCGGGTCGCCGCGTCCTACGCTCGCGACGGCAGGAGGTGCCAGGTGCGGACCGTCGGGATCGATCTCGGAGGGACCAACGTCTACGCCGTCGTGCTCGACGGTGACACGGTCGGCGGCTCCGCCAAGCGCAGCACCCCGGTCGACGGTGGCCGCGACGGGGTGGTCGAGGCCATGGTCGCCGCCGCCGGCAAGGCGCTCAAGGACGCCGAGCTGGACCTGGATGATGTCCGTGCGGTCGGGGTCGGGACGCCGGGGGTCGTGATCGACGGCACCGTCGGATCCAGTTCCAACGTCCCGGGCTTCGACGAACGGTTCGACCTGGCTGGTGCGCTGAAGGATCCGCTCGGCCTGCCGGTACGCGTCGCCAACGACGTCACCGCGGCGGCGGTCGGCGAACACCGGCTGGGTGGTGGACGCGGCAGCGACTCGTTGCTGTGCGTCTTCGCCGGCACGGGGATCGGCGGTGGGTTGATCCTGGACGGGCAGCCCTACGAAGGTGCCCACGGTGGTGCCGGTGAGCTCGGGCACGTCATCGTCCGCCAGGGTGGCGCCGTCTGCCCCTGCGGTCGCCGCGGCTGCGTCGAGGCGTACGCCGGACGACGGGCGATGGAACTGACGGCCGAACGGCGCCATGCGACCGGGACGTCGACGATCCTGTTCGACGTGATGGAGGACAAGGGCAAGACGCGGGCGACCTCGGGGGTGTTCCGGACCGCGTTCGAGAGCGGTGACCTGCTCGTCGCCGACCTGCTGCAGGAGGCTGCGGAGGTGCTCGCGGCCGGGATCGCGAGCACGGTCAACCTGCTCGACCTGGACCGGGTCGTGCTGGGCGGGGGCCTCGCGGACAAGCTCGGAGCGCCCTTCCGCCGGTGGATCGAGGCGGCCTTACAGCCGCTGTTGTTCCTGCAGCCGCCCGAGGTCGATCTGGTCGCCGCCGAACTGGGAGATGACGGAGGCGCGATCGGTGCAGCGCTCTTGGCCCGCGAGGTGGTCTGAGCCGCTCGGAGTCGGCCCCAGCTTGGCCGCGGCGTCCCCGGGGTGGCACGCTTCGCCCGTGTCCGTCGCACCCCGCATCGTCCGGGGAGTCCGCGGCCCGGACCCTCCCGAGAGGCTGATCCCATGCACCTCGACCATGCATCCTCGCTCGCCGCAGCGCTCCGGGAGGTCGTCGATCAGGCCAGCCGGCACCTCGCGACCGCGTGCGAGGTGGACGGCCGGATCAGCACCCGCCGGATCGACGAGCACGGATCGCTCGCGTACGACCTGGCGACCCTGGCCTCAGCCGTCACGGCGGCGGAGCGGTTGGTCGACTGGGGCGAACACGGCGAGGTGGAAGCGTCGCTCGCGCTGGTGTTCGCGGCGGATGTCGCGGCGGACCTGCGCGCACGGGTGAGCGGACGCGAAGCGGCCTTCGGCGTACCGACCGACGTGCTCGCCGACCAGGCTGAGGCGATCGCCCTGGGTCGCGATCCAGCGACGCTCGGGGCCGTCGGCGAGCGGGTCCTCGCTACGGGCGAAGCCGGCGGTCGACACCTGCCCGAGGACCTGGAGATGGTCCGCCAGACGTTCCGTCGCTTCGCCGAGGAGCGCGTCAAGCCGGTCGCCGAGCGCATCCACCGCCACGACGAAGACCTGCCGGAGGAGATCATCGCCGGGCTGGCGGAACTCGGGTGCTTCGCGTTGTCCATCCCCGAAGCCCACGGTGGGTTCGCGGCCGGCGACGATGACGAACTGCTCAACATGGTGCTGGTCACCGAGGAGCTCTCCCGTGGCTCGTTGGGGGTCGCCGGGTCGCTGATCACCCGGCCGGAGATCATCGGCACCGCCATCCTCAAGGGCGGGACCGAGGAGCAGAAGTCGCGGTGGCTCCCCGCGATCGCCGCTGGGGAGAAGATGTGCGGGGTGGCGGTCACCGAACCCGGCGTCGGCTCCGACGTCGCTGGGGTGACCTGCACCGCCAAGCGTGACGGCGACGAGTGGGTCATCGACGGGGTCAAGACCTGGTGCACCTTCGCCGGTCGTGCGGAGTACCTGCTGGTGCTCGCGCGGACCGACCCCGATCGGGCCCTCGGACACAAGGGCTTGAGCCTGTTCGTGGTCGAGAAGGACGCCTTCCCCGGACACCAGTGGCGCGCCGAGCAGGACGGCGGTGGCAGCATGGACGCGCGTGCCATCCCGACGATCGGCTACCGCGGCATGCACTCCTTCGAGGTGTCGTTCGACGGCTGGCGCGTGCCGCATCGGGCCCTGATCGGCGAAGACGACGGGCTCGGGCGTGGCTTCTACCTGCAGATGCAGGCCTTCGCCAACGCCCGGCTGCAGACCGCCGGGCGAGCCCAAGGGGTGATGCAGGCCGCGCTCGAGGAGGCCGTCCGCTACAGCGGGGAGCGGCACGTCTTCGCCACCGCCCTCGGGGACTACGAGCTCACCCGCGCCAAGCTCGCCCGGATGGCCGCGTGGATCGCCGCGTGCCGGGTGCTGTCGGTCGACGTCGCTCGGCAGCTCGCGCGGGGAGATGCCAACGGCCAGCTCTCGGCCAGCCAGGTCAAGCAGCTTGCCTGTCGGGCGGCGGAGTGGGTGACCCGCGAGGCCCAGCAGTTGCACGGCGGCTACGGCTACGCGGAGGAGTACACGGTCAGTCGGCTCTTCGTCGATGCCCGGGTGCTGTCGATCTTCGAGGGCACCGACGAGGTGCTGGCGCTGCGGGTCATCGCTCGGCAGCTGCTTGCCGGCGCCCTGGAGGACCCGGTGACGACCTGATCCGTTCGGTCCCTGCCGGCGCGTGGGTCCACGGCTGGAGCATCGGGGGCGGGCGGACCTGGTGGGTCGGTCAGGACCACCTCGCCGTCTGGAGATGGGTCCGCGGGGGTCGGCTCGGGCTACCTCGCCGCTGGGTCGATGGTCCTGACCGGTAGGGCCGGACGTCCTCGATCGTGGACCCGTCCCGCGGA
>SKNP01000227.1 GCA_007120485.1 Nitriliruptoraceae bacterium | reverse complement strand
GCGACCGCTCCCTCGACCTGGCCTTCAGCGAGCTTCGGGTGCACCGCGGTACCGCAGTCCGCGGCGACGACGTAGTCGAGGACCCGGATGTGGCCCGTGTCGGTGTCCACCGCGACCTCAGCGAAGCTGGCGATGAACGGCGGTGGTGACACCTCCGGCACCGACGAGGCGGTCGCCGCGATCTGGTGCTGGTTGGCCCCGTACAGCGACCGCAGCGCGATCTTCTCCAGGGTCACCGACCGTCCATCCGGTGCCGTGATCTGCTCATCCGCCACCTCCAGCCCCGCGGGGTCGGCGTCGAGCATCTCCGCGGCGGCCGCCACCAGCTGTCCCCGCACATCGTCCGCGGCCTTGCGCACCGCCGTTCCAGACACGTAGGTCGTCGACGACGCGTAGGCGCCCGTGTCGAAGGGCGTCAGGTCGGTGTCCGATGAGGTGACGATCACCTTGGCCAGCGGGATACCGATCACCTCGGCGGCGATCTGGCCGAGCACGGTGTCCGATCCGGTTCCCAGGTCGGTGGCACCGACGGCGAGGTTGATCGAGCCATCGTCGTTGAGCTTGATGCTCGCGGCGGCCATGTCGATCAGCGGGATACCCGAACCCTGGAGGTGGACCGACATGCCGACGCCGTGGACCCACGATCCCTCGCGTCGTCGCTGCCCGCGCTTGCTGGCCCAGCCGATGCGCTCCGCACCGACCTCGATGCACGTGGCCAGCTCGCAGGAGGTGATCGTCTGCTCGACGCCTTCGCGTCCCTCCCCCAGCTCACGGAAGATCGGCGAGGTCCCGCCCTCACGGATGTGGTTCTTCGACCGCAGCTCCAGCGGATCCATGCCGAGCTCCTCGGCGAGCTGGTCGATCGCCACCTCCATCGCGTACTGACCCTGGGTCCCCCCGTACCCGCGGTAGGCGCCAGCGACGGGCAGGTTGGTGTAGACGGCCCGGCCGATGAAGCGGATGTTGGGTGCCAGGTTGTACATGGGCAGGGTCTTCGAGCCAGCGTTCGAGAGCACCGTCAGGCTGTGGGTCCCGTACGCGCCGGTGTTGGAGATCACGTCCATGTCGATCGCCTGGATCGTGCCGTCCGCGTCCGCGCCGAGCCGCATGCGCACCCGCATCGGATGGCGGGTCCGCGAGGCGTAGAACTCCTGCTCACGGGTGTAGATCATGCTGGCTGGCCGCCCGGTACGCAGCGTCGTCAGTGCCAGCAGGTCCTCGATCAGCACCTCCTGCTTCACGCCGAAACCACCCCCGATCCGGGGCTTGATCACCCGGATGCGATGGATCGGAACGTCCAGCAGGTAGCCGATGATCCGGCGTGCGTGGAACGGGACCTGCGTGGAGCTGACCAACACCAACCGGTCATGGTCGTCGAGGTAGCTGGAGACGACGTGCGGTTCGATCGGCGCGTGCTGGCCGTAGTGGGTCTCCACGGTGACGTCGACGGACGCGTACGCGGAGGCGAGTCCCGCCTCGACGTCGCCAGCGACCGCTTCGCTGTAGGCGGCGATGTTGCGGTCGGCCTGCCACGCGTCCGACAACGGCTCATCGTGGACCAGTGGCGCCCCGTCGGCCAACGCCTCGTCGATCGACAGGATGGGCTCGAGGACCTCGTACTCGACGTCGATCAGGTCCAGAGCTGCCCGGGCCGTCTCGATCGAGTCCGCGGCCACCGCGGCGACACGGTCGCCGACGAAACGCACCTTGGGGTTGAACATCCGCGTGTCGTAGGGCGACGGTTCGGGGTAGCCCTGACCCGCCGTGGTGTAGAGCCGGTCGGGGGTGTTCTCGTGCGTCAGGACGAGCGCGACCCCGTCGAGGGCCTCGGCTGCGGAGGTGTCGATCGCCCGGATGCGGGCGTGCGGATGGGGGCTGGTCCGCAACGCCAGGTGCAGCGTGCCGGCACGTTCGGGCAGGTCAGCGACGAACACCGGCTTGCCTTGCACCAGGGCCGTGCCGTCGACCTTGCGTTCGTTGTGCCCGACGACCTCGAACTTCTCACCCATGGCCGACCTCCTCGCCCTCGGCGACCGGGGTCGCGGATGACATCATCGCCGCGGCGTCCTGGACGGCCTCCACGATCTTGACGTAGCCGGTGCATCGGCAGAGGTTGCCGGCCAGGCCGTCGCGGACCTGTGCGTCGGTTGGCTCGGGTTCCCGCTCGAGCAGGTCCACGGCGGCCATGAGGATCCCTGGCGTGCAGAACCCGCACTGGACACCGCCAGCCTCGAGCAGCGCCTGTTGCAGCGGGTGGAGCCCCACCTCGTCGGCCAGCCCTTCCGCGGTCGTGATCCGTTGCCCTTCGACCTGTCCGGCGAACAGCAGGCACGCGGTCACCGCCCGGCCGTCGAGCAACACGGCGCACGACCCGCAGTCGCCGCGGGCGCAGCCGTTCTTGACCGAGACGGCACCGAGCCCACGGAGCAGCTCCATCAACGTCGTGCCGGGCGCGACGTCGGTCTGGACCGACCCGCCGTTGAGCGTGAACGAGAGCTTCATGCGCCACCTCCGGGCAGTCGGTCGGCGACCGCGCGCAGGCACCGCTGTGTGACGACCCCGGCGAGGTGCTGGCGGTACTCGGCGCTGGCGATCCAGTCGCCGTGGAGGTCAACGGCCGCGCGCGTGGCCGCCACGGCGGTGTCGATCGTCGACGGTGTCAGTGAGGCACCGACGAGCACCTCTTCGACCGGCGCCAACCGGCGGCCGATCGCAGAGGACTCACCGACGACCACGCGCGCGACCGCGATGACGCCGTCATGGATGTCCACCCGGCAGCAGCTGTTGACCAGCGCGTGATCGAAGGCGGTCCGGGCGACGCGGGTGAACGCGGCGGCCGACCCCTCGACGCGCGGGGGGATCCGGACCTCGATGACCACGTGGGGGCCGAGGTCACCGGCCAGGTACTCGTCGATGCGCAGTTCCCGCTCGGTGCCGGCGTACAGCAGCACCGTTGCATCCAGCGCCAACAGCACAGGCAGCACGTCGGAGAGACGACGGCGCACCACGTGACCGCCGATCGTTGCGCTGTTGCGGTGCAGGACCGACCCGACCTGCGCGATCATCTCCCCCACGACCCCGGTCGTGTGGGTCACCACGGCCGGGTGTTCGAGCAGGTCGGTGAACGTGCTCATCGCGCCCAGCCGCAGGCCACCATCGGCGGTCGACTCCACGTAACGCAGCCCGGCGTCGGCGAGGTCCACGAGCGTCGACACCTCAGGCGGGCATCGGACCACCAGGTCCGTCCCGCCGCCGAGGAGCCGCGCCGCCCCATCGGCTCGCTCCACCAGGTGCCAGGCGGCATCCACACTGGAGGGGCGGTGGTACTGCTGGATCTGCGTCACCGTCATCCGCTCGGCCTCCGTGGTGGGTGTCTCATGGCGTGATACGGGTTCCCCTGCGTCCGGCGACGGCCGCCGCCAACTGCTGCGGCGTGGTGATGATCGCCTCCTTGCCCCCGGCCTCCAGGAAGTCGATGACCGCCTCGATCTTGGGAGCCATGCTGCCGGCCTTGAAATGGTGACCTTCGGCGAGGTACGTCTTCGCCTCGCTGAGCGTGAGATGGTCGACCCACTCCTGCCGGTCGGTGCCGAAGTGCAGCGCGACCTGCTCGACGGCGGTGCTGATGATCAACCGGGTCGCACCGAGGTCACGAGCCAGCATGGCGGCAGCGTGATCCTTGTCGATCACGGCCGCGATACCGGTGAGCTCACCTCGCTCATCGGCGACGACCGGGATCCCTCCACCGCCGACGCTGATCACCACGAACCCGCCCTCGACGAGGTGCCGGATCGCGTCGACCTCCACGATCCGCCGTGGCCTCGGGGAAGCGACGACCCGTCGCCACCCGCGGTTGGCGTCCTCGGCGACGTCCCAGCCCTCCTCCTCGCGTCGGCGCGCCGCTTCGTCGGCATCCATGAACGAGCCGATCGGCTTGCTCGGCGCCGCGAAGGCCGGGTCGTCGGCATCCACCTCGACCTGGGTGACCACGGAGACCACGCCGCGCTCCAAGCCGCGTGCACGTAGGTCGTCGACGAGGTTCTGCTGGAGGATGTAGCCGATGGCGCCCTGGGTGTCGGCGACGCAGACGTCGAGGGGGACCTCGTGCAGCCGGTGGCGGGACAACTCCGACCGCAGCAGGATGAACCCGACCTGCGGGCCGTTGCCGTGCACGACGGTGACGTCCAACCCCTGCTCGACGAGTTCGCCGATGTGGTGGTCGGTCTCCCGTGCCGCGTCGAACTGCGCCTCGATGGAGACGTTGGCCGGATCGGTTATGAGGCTGTTGCCGCCGATCGCGACGACGACGCGTTCACGTTCGGTCACGTCGGACTCCTACATGGTCAGGGCCAGCACGGCCTTCTGGACGTGCATGCGGTTCTCGGCCTCGTCGAAGACCGCGCTGCGCGGGCCATCGATCACCGCGTCGGTGACCTCGATCCCCCGGTCGGCGGGAAGGCAGTGCAGGTACATCGCGTCGTCCTTGGCCAGCGCCATCCGCTGCTCATCGGCGATCCAGTTGGCGTAACGCTCGCCGATCCTCGCCGACTCCTCCGGGTCCGGTGTCGTGAGCATGCAGCCCCAGCTCTTCGGGTAGACGATGTCCGCGTCGCGGAAGCCCGCATCGAAGTCGTCGAGCATCTCGAAGGTCCCACCAGCAGCACGCGCGTTGGCCTGCGCCTGGTCGAGCATCTCCGGACGCAGCTTGAACTCCGGTGGGTGGGTGAGCCGCACGTTCATGCCGTAGCGCGTCATCAGCAGGATCAGGCTCTGCGGCACCGACAGCGGCTTCTGGTAGCTCTTGGCGTACGCCCAACTCACGTCGATCGTCAGTCCGCGGGGGTCACCCTTGTGCTCGATGATCGTCAGCAGGTCAGCCAGTACCTGGAACGGGTGGAACTGGTCGCACTGCATGTTGTGGACGGGCACACGCGAGGCGGCCGCCACGTCGCGGATGTAGCGGTTGCCCTGTTCCCAGTCGACCTGCCGGATCGCGAGCCCGTCGTTGTACCGACCGAGGATCTCGCCCATCTCGGTCGCGGTGTCACCGTGGGCGATCTGGGTCGACTTGGACTCGATGAACTGGGCGTGGCCACCGAGTTGCGCCATGCCGGCTTCGAAGCTCGCACGGGTCCGGGTCGAGGAGAAGAAGAACAGCATCGCCAGGACCTTGTCGCGCAACAGCGCGTGTGGCTCGCCGAGTGCGCGACGCCGCTTCAGTTCCAGGGCGACGTCCAACACCGTGTCGATCTCGTCCTTGGTCCACTCCTGGGTGGTGATCATGTCCCGACCGCGAAGATGGGTCTGCATGGCTACTCCTTCGCGCCGAGGACCAACGAGAGCAGCGTCATCCGCATCACGACGCCGTAGTACGCCTCCTGCCAGTAGCGGGCGTGGCGTGTCGCGTCGACCTCAGGTGGCACCTCGTCCATCCGTGGCAACGAGTGCAGGATGATCGACGACGGCTTGGCGCGAGCCAGGAGCTCACGGGTGATCTGGTAGTTCTCCGGGGTCGCGGCGACGTCGTCGCCCCGCTCCTGGCGGCTGACGGTGTAGTCGGCCTGGACCACCGGCTCGACGTAGATCACGTCCGCTTCGGCGATCGCGTCCTTGACGTGATCCACCTCGCGGATCGTGAGGTTCTGCTCCGCCACCTCGGCCTTGAAGTCGTCGGTGAGCGACATCTCCGGCGGGGCGATCGCGATCATCTCGGCGTCGAACTGGGTCAGGGCGTAGGCCATCGAGTGCATCGTGCGCATCCGCATGTCACCGATGCACAGGAACGTCAGCCCATCGATGCGTCCGAGTTCCTTCTGGATCGTGTACAGGTCGGTCAGCACCTGGGTCGGGTGCTCACCCCACCCGTCGCCGGCGTTGATGACCGGGATGCTGGCCCATCGGGCCGCCTCGTGCGGCGCGCCCTGCTGGAAGTGACGCATGACCATCACGTCGCCGTAGTACTCCAGCATCTTCACGGTGTCCTTGATGGACTCCTGGTAGTAGTCGCCGGCGCGGGTCATCTTCGCGTCGCTGAACCCCACGACGTGACCGCCGAGTCGGTGCATCGCCGCCTCGTGAGCGAGTCGCGTCCGTGTCGACGGCTGGTAGAAGGCGGTGACCAGCGTCTTGTGCGCCAACAGGTCGACGTTGCGCCTGGCCCTGGCGATCGGCTCCAGCTCGTCAGCGACCTCGAAGACGTGCTCGAACTCCGCCCGTTCGAAGCCCTTCAGCGACAGGATGTCACGGCCCGCGAAGCTCCTCATGCGCATCTCCACTCGACGACTCGGCAGGATCCCGCTCCCGCGACAACCCGGCGGAACGTGGCATCGGCGCCTCGCTCCACCCAGAGCGGACCGCGGTGGCCGTGGTCGTCGCTGCCGTCAGGTTCGACGGCCTCTGGTCAGCCTGCGCTAGACCGTGGATGCGGACGAGAGCCGAAGGTCCCGTGCGATGCAGGCATTCCGCATGGCTCGGTCAGCCCGCCAGAGGTCTACCGTCGAGGACCCGAGCGGGAACGGTGCCGTCATGCTGATCGAGCGGCCCAGGGACCTCTCCGAAGCCCTCGACGGCGTCGGGGCCTTCCCACATGCCGTCCTGCTCGCCGGCGGCACCGACGTGATGGTCGACGTCAACCTCGCCCACCGGCGCCCGAGCGAGGTCGTCGCGCTACGTCGCGTCGATGAACTCCGGACCTGGGAGGACGGCTTCATCGGTGCCGGAGTGACCTACGCTCGTCTGGAAGCTGGCCCGGTGCCCGCGTTGGCCGAGATGGCGCGGACCGTCGGCTCACCGCAGATCCGGGCCGCCGGCACCATCGGCGGCAACCTCGGCACGGCGAGCCCGGCCGGCGACGCGTTGCCGTTCCTCGCGGCGGTCGACGCCGAGGTGGTGCTCGCCTCAGCTGATGGGCAGCGACGGCTGCGGTGGCACGACTTCCTGCTGGGACCGAAGCGGACGGCGCTCCGCCCGGGTGAGCTGATCGTCGGCGTGCACCTGCCCGAGCACGTCCCCACCCAGCAGGCCTTCGCCAAGATCGGGACCCGACAGGCGATGGTGATCGCCACCGTCAACTGCTGCGTCCTGCGGGACGAGGATGGCACGACCCGTGTCGCGCTGGGGGCGGTGGCACCGACGGTCATCCGCGT
>SKNP01000375.1 GCA_007120485.1 Nitriliruptoraceae bacterium | reverse complement strand
GCCCCGGCGGCGTGCGCGAGCTCGCAGACGGCGGGGATGTCGATCAGCTCCTGCATCGGGTTGGAGGGGGACTCGAAGAACACCGCGGTGGCGGGGGTCGCCAGTGCCCGCTCCCACTGGTCGAGGTCATGGCCGTCAACGAAGTCGGTCCGGATGTCCCAACGCGGCAGGATCTGATCGAGCACCTGGAAGCACGAGCCGAACAACGCGCGTGACGCGACGACCCGGTCGCCGGCGCGCAGGGTCGCCGCGAGCGCGTTGAACACCGCCGACATGCCGCTGGCCGTCGCCCACGCTCCCTCGGCGCCCTCGAGCAGGCGGAGTCGCTCCTCGAGCATCGTGACGGTCGGGTTCCCCAACCGGGTGTAGATGAAGCGGTCGCTCTCGCCGGCGAACGCGGCCGCAGCTTCAGCGGCCGAGTCGTAGACGTAGCCGGACGTGAGGAACAGCGCCTCGGAGGTCTCGCCGAACCCGCTGCGTTCGGTCCCACCCCGCACCGCGATCGTGTCGGAGGACCAGCCGGCGGTCGGATCGTCCGGTGCGGTCACCTCGACACCTTGATGACGGCCTGGGCGACCTTGACGGTGTCGCCGTGCGCCGTGATGGCCGGCGAGCCGTACAGCTCGTACCCCTCGTCGAGCGCCTGGCTGACGCGCTCGCAGAAGGCGCGGTCATCGGCGCCGGTCAGCAACCGGTAGCGCAGCGGCGGGGGATCCTCGGTCACGGCGTCTCCTGGCGGGCCTGGGTGAAGGGCCGTCAGGGTAGGCCGCTGGTCGCGCGTTGCGCGGGCCACCAGCGGTGGCGACCGGGACATCGGTCAGGTGAACCACCGGACGGCGAGGTGGACGGACGTGCCGGCGTTCGGTCCCTGCGAGGGACGCCGTACGCAGCGTCACCCGGCGGCCATGGCCGAGCGGCCGAGGTGGCCGGTCCGCGGTCGCAGGCCCGCAGCGGAGCCTTCGCGTCGTCCGAGAGAGCCGGGCCCCGGAGCACCCCAGCCGGGTGCCCATGATCACGAGGAGCGACCACATGAAGTCCCGCTCGTTCAAGCTCTCGGCGATGACCGCAGCGCTGTCCATGGTCGTCGCGGTCCCCGCGTCCGCCGCCGGCAGCGACGACAACGACGCCAACGACGCCAACCGTGAGGCTGACCGCCCGCACGTCAACATCGACGTCGACGGTGACCAGGTCGAGCTCGAGTTCGTCAACCCCACCGACTTCGCCTGGTCGTTCGACTACCAGGTCGATGGTGAGCCGGAAGGCGAAGCGGACGACTGGACCAGGCAGGAGATCTCCGAAGGTCCCCTCGAGGGCCAGGACTTCGGGCTCCGGTACGACACGGTGACCCTGGTCGGGGAGGGCTCGGAGACCGTGTCCGTCACCGCTGAGGAGGAGGTCCAGGTCCGTCTCGCCCGCGGCGCCGAGCAGAACTGGTACTTCGACTGGATCACCATCGAGGTCGACGATCCGGTCGAGGAGCCGGCCACCAAGCAGGACTGCAAGGACGGCGGCTGGCAGGACACCGAGCACCGCAACCAGGGCCAGTGCATCGCGAGCGTCGTGGCCAACGAGCGTTCCGCTCACTGAGTGACCGGTCCTTCGGGCGGTCCATCCGCTTCGGAGGACGCTGGGGCCTGCGTCTCGCCCCCAGACCAGGCCCGCCAGGGGAGCGTCGTCCGCCCGGACGGCGCTCCCCTTCGTGGTCCGTGCTGCAGGTCCATCGGCCCTGGTCGCTTCCCCGGACCGGGCGGACGCTCGAAGGAGCCGGCCTCGGCCGGGTGCGACGTCGTGACGAAGGTGCTGGCATGCGTGCCGTGGTGCTCTACGAGTCGATGTTCGGCAACACCCGCGACGTCGCCACAGCGATCGCCGAGGGGCTGGGCACCGAGGTCGATGTCGAGGTGGTCGAGGTGTCGCAGGCACCGTCGAACGTCACCTCGAACGTCGATCTGTTGGTGCTCGGCGGTCCGACCCACGCGCTCGGGATGAGCCGGGACAGCACCCGG
The DNA here is from genome assembly GCA_007120485.1 of Nitriliruptoraceae bacterium. Lineage (GTDB taxonomy): Bacteria > Actinomycetota > Nitriliruptoria > Nitriliruptorales > Nitriliruptoraceae > SKTG01. Next base: position 5,161 of record SKNP01000375.1, on the reverse strand, counting down.
ACGTCGGCGATCGACAAGGCCGGCGACGGACTGGTCTCGCCCGGCATCGGGCTGCGCGAGTGGCTGGCTGCGGTGCAGATGCCGCCGTCGACCGCCGTCGCGGTCTTCGACACACGCGTCGACAAGCCGCGGGTGCCGGGATCGGCGGCGGCCTCGGCGCACCGCAAGCTGCGACGGCTCGGGGCACGCCCGGTCGCGCCGGCGGAGAACTTCTTCGTGGAGGACATGACCGGACCGTTGCTCGTCGGCGAACTCGATCGGGCTCGCCGGTGGGGCGAGCAGCTCGCGGCGAAGGTCACCCCGGCGCCGGCCTGAGCGGTCGCACCAGGCGCTGGACAGGGACCGCGAGGTCGGTCCAGCCACCGGCCGACGCACCGCAGTGGTCGAGTTCGGTGGTGGCCGCGGTCCGGATCCACGTCCGGTCGGCCAACACCACCTGCGCAACCGCGTTCGGTGACGGTCACCCCGGCCCGGATCGCTCGGTCGGCGTGTCGGTACCCTGGTCGACCAAGCAGCTGGAGCTCGCGAGGACGAGGACGGTCCCCTGTCAGTGGCTCCAACCAGACGCGGGGGAGCATCCGTGGGTTCGTCGATGTCCGGTCTCGGCAAGCCGGTCGTGCTCGGCGTCGTCGGGCTCGTGCTGGTCGCGATCGTGGGCGTCGTGGCGACCGTGCTGTGGATCGACGGGTCGATCGAGCGCTCGGAGGTCGCTGGGCTCGGCGAGGACGAGGGCCCGGAACCCGACATCGAGCGCGACGTCGACGACACCGATCCGGAGCCGCTGGATGACCCGGATGGCCATGCCGATGAGGATCTCCCGTCCCCGGCCGCGCTGACCATCCTGGTCCTGGGCTCCGACGCCCGCGATGTGCTCACCCCGGAGGAACGGCGCGAGTTGAGCACCGGGGACGCGGAGGGGGAACGGACCGAGTCGATCGCCCTGGTGCGGCTGGACCCGGATGCCGGCTCGATCCGCATGCTCAGCATCCCCCGCGACACCCTGATCACCCGGTGTGACGGCAGCCGCGGGCGGATCAACGCTGCCTACGCCATCGGCGAACGGGAAGGCGAGGGCGGGATGAGCTGCGTCGTGCGCACCCTCACCCAGTGGTCGGGTGTGACGATCGACCACGTGGCCAAGGTCGACTTCCGCGGCTTCGTCGACATCGTCGACCGGCTCGGCGGCGTCCCGATCGAGCTCGACGAGCCGATCACCGACCGGGACGCCGGCCTGGACCTGCCGGCCGGGTGCAACCGGCTGGACGGCGGGGAGGCGCTGGCGTTCGTGCGCGCCCGCAGCATCGACGACGACTACGGCCGCCAGGCTCGCCAGCATCGACTGGTGGAGGAGCTGCGGCGTGAGATCGCCAGCATCGGCATGTTCGACGACCCGGTCCGGCTGGTCCGCACCTCGGAAGCCACCGCCCGCAACCTCGAACTCGATAGCAGCTTGACCCTGAACCGGATCCAGCAGCTCGCCCGTCAGCACCGAGAGACGCTGCGCCTGCCGATCGAGCCCGAGTCCCTGCCGGGCGAGATGGACGACTCCGACGGCACGGCCTTCCTGCGGGTGGACGAGGAGCGAGCCGCCGAACTGTTCGAGTGGCTCGAGGCCGGCCCGGACGACGAGGAGGAGCCCGAGGGCGATCTCGACGACACCGACGAGGACCCGGGCGAGGACCAGTCCGCGCCGGCAGGGAGCGAACTGGACGACGACGAGCCCGCCTGCTGACCGCGTCGCGGCGACCGCCGACGATGCTGGAACCGATCCGGAGGCTGAGATGGCCAGCACGGTGGACGACCGCGACACCCGCTACGCCCGGCTCCGGCGGTTCAACCTGATCATCGGTGCGGTGCACCTCGCCCAGGCCATCGTGCTCCTGTTGCTGAGCAACGACTTCGGGTTGCCGGTCCTGGCGACGTTCCTGGAGGACGACCCGGTGGTCGCGGGCCCCGGATCGCCCGAGCTGATCACCACGATCCGGCTGGGCCCGTGGATCGCCGTGTTCATCCTGTTCGCGGCTGCCGATCACCTGCTGACGGGGGGACCCCTCCGCGGGTGGTACGAACGCAAGCTGGACGAGCGGTCGGGGTACGCCCGCTGGATCGAGTACTCGATCAGTGCGTCGATCATGGTCGTGTTGATCGCGATGCTGGTCGGGATCTGGGACCTCGCCGCGTTGGTCGGCATCTTCGCCGCGAACTCGGCGATGATCGTGTTCGGGCTGCTGATGGAGCGGCGGGAGTCCCCCGACCGGCCGGATATGAGCGCGTTCTGGTTCGGGTCGCTGTTCGGGATCGTGCCGTGGCTGCTGATCGCCGCGTACGTGGTGGCGGCTGACGAGGTCCCCGGGTTCGTCTACGCCATCCTGTTCACCCAGTTCCTGCTGTTCTGGTCCTTCGGTGCGAACATGTGGCTGCAGTACCGCCGCGTCGGCCGGTGGGCCGATTACGTCCACGGCGAGTACGTCTACGTGCTCCTGAGCCTCGCCGCGAAGTCGCTGCTCGCGTGGCTGGTGTTCGCCAACGTGCTCCGAAGCTGACCGACCGACGCGCCCGCGTACCGAGCGCGTCCCGGCGTCGGGCGCCTCGGTGTGCTGGAAGACCTGGGTAGGCCAGCGCACCCCTGCTCGGTCGCGGAGTGCAGCCCCGCATGGCCCGGTCGGAGGTGACCGTCGGCCCTAGCCGTCGCCGGGGGAGCCCGACAGGCTCCGGACCGTTCCCCAAACGGTCCTCCAACGGAAGCGTTCCCCGGTGTCCACCTCCGCACACGTCGGCGCTTCCGTCATCAGCGCCAGCGAGGCATCCCCCGACCCGCGGCGGACCGGGTCCCGCCGGGTCGCGGTGATCGGCGGCGGCATCAGCGGGCTGGCGGCCGCGAAGTACCTGATCGCTGCCGGGGCCGACGTCACGGTGTTCGATGCCGACGCCCGGCTCGGCGGCCAACTTCACGCGGTCGAGGTGGCCGGTCACCAGGTGGACGTCGGCGCTGAGTCGATGTTCACCGCAGCGCCGGGCCCACTGGCGTTGGTCGATGAGTTGGGGCTGGGCGACCGCCTCGTCGCCGCGAACGCCGGCACGACCTGGATCTGGGGCGATCGAGGCCTTCGGCGTCTGCCCCAAGGGTTCACGCCCGCCGGTCCGACCCGGCTGTGGCCGATGCTGTCCGCCCGCGTGCTCTCTCTGCGGGGGATGATCCGAGCCGCGGGTGAGGCGCTGGTCCCGACCACCGACACGACCCAGGACGTGGCCGTCGGCGACTACCTGGAGCGACGCTTCGGCCGTGAGGTCGTCGACGGTCTGGTCGATCCGTTGCTCGGCGGTCTCCACGCCGGAGACGTCCGTCGGCTCAGCCTCCGGTCAGCCACACCCCAGCTGGCGGCGCTGACATCGCAGCACCGTTCCCTGCTGCTGCGACGTCGCCCTCGTCCCGGCGCCGGGCCGGCGTTCGTCACGCTCACCGGCGGGATGCACACCCTCGTGGCCCGCCTGGCCGAGCGCCTCCGACAGGATGGCGTCGACCTGCAGGTGGGTACCGCGATCGAGCGGTTGGAGCGCGACGGACGACGGACCCGGCTGCACACCGACGCTGGCCCGGCCGGCAGCTTCGACGCGGTCGTGCTCGCCGTCCCGGCCGCGGTCGCCGCGCGTCTGACCGGGACGGCCAGCCCCGCCGCTGCGGAGGTCCTCCGTCAGCTGCGCACCGCCTCGGTCGCCGTGGCCGCGCTGGCCTACCCACGGTCGGCGGCCGCCACCTCGACGTTGGCGACCGGCACGGGCCTGCTGGTGCCCAGCCACCGCGGCCGGCTGCTGAAGGCCGCGACGCACCTGTCCACCAAGTGGCCGCACCACGCCGACGGTGACCACGTGTACGTCCGGGCGTCGGCCGGCCGGGTCGACGACACCCGGGCGTGGGAGCTGGACGACGCCACGCTCGCGGACCGCCTGCACGCCGATCTGGCCGCGGCCACCGGGTTGGACGTCGAGCCGGCTGCTGCACGGGTCCGCCGGTGGGCGGCGACGATGCCGCAACTCGAGGTCGGGCACGCCGACCGGCTCGCCGCAGTGGAACGCGCCTTGGCGCAGGATCTGCCGGACGTGGCGCTCGCTGGCGCCCCCTACCACGGGCCGGGGATCGCGGCCTGCCTGCGGTCCGCGGCGACCGCGGCCTCCGACCTCGTCACGGCGACCCAGGAGCGATGATGACCCGCACGCAACGCCCCGGTATCCGACAGGTCCGCCAGGACGTCCACGAGCGACCGTTCCTGGTGATCTGGGAAGCGACCCGGGCGTGCGCGCTGGTGTGCCAGCACTGCCGGGCGGACTCCCAGACCGAGCCGCACCCGATGCAGCTGACGACCGACGAGGGCAAGCGGCTGCTCGACGACATCGCCGGGTTCGGGGCGCCCAGCCCGATGGTGGTGATCAGCGGCGGGGACCCCTTCGAGCGAGAGGACCTGACCGAGCTGATCGGCTACGGCAAGCAACGAGGCCTGAGCATGGCGCTGGCACCGTCCGTGACGCCGAAGGCGACCCGGGAACGGTTCGCCGAAGCGGGGGCCGCCGGCGCCAAAGCCGTCTCGATCTCGCTGGACGGCGCGACCGCCGCCACCCACGACGGGTTCCGCGGCATCGACGGGGTCTACGACGCGACCCTGCCGACCTGCCGGGACATCGTCGACCTGGGACTGCGCCTGCAGATCAACACCACGGTGACCGCAAAGACCGTCCACGAGCTGCCCGAGGTCCTGCGGCAGGTCATCGACCTGCAGGCGTTCCTGTGGAGCGTGTTCCTGCTGGTGCCGACCGGCCGCGGTGACACCCTGTCGGCGTTGCCGGCCGACGAGGTGGAGGACCTCCTGCACTGGCTGGTCGACGTCTCCCACCACCTCGCGGTCAAGACCACCGAAGCGCCCCACTTCCGGCGCGTGGTGCTGCAACGTCGCCGGGCTGGCGCGGTCGACGTCGCGCAGACGTTCGGGTTGGGGCCGACCTACCGGCGGCTGCGGGCCGCCCTCGACGACCTGCTGGCGGAACGCAACCTGCCGACGCGGGTACCGCGGCCTCCGTTGGACATCAACGCCGGGCGCGGGTTCGTGTTCATCGACCACCTCGGCGGGGTGTACCCGAGCGGGTTCCTGCCCGTGCCCGGCGGGTCGCT
>SKNP01000259.1 GCA_007120485.1 Nitriliruptoraceae bacterium | reverse complement strand
GGCGGCGCCGGGCTCATCGCTCGTCGGCCAGGACCTTGCGGGTCGTGGCCGCGATCCCGGCACCGTCCAGGCCGAGCTCCGCGAGGATCCGGTCGGGCTTGCCGTGCGGCAGGAAGACCGATGGCACGCCCAGACGTAGCACCGGCGGGGCGTGTCGGACACCGGCGAGTTCCACGATCCGGTCGGTGAGTTCGGTGCCGGCTCCCCCGCCGACGACGCCGTTCTCCACGGTGACCACCAGCGGTGCCTCGGCCGCGGCGGCCAGCATCCGACCGTCCGCGGGGCGGACCGAGCGGACGTCCCACACCGACGCGTCGATGTCGGCCTCCTGCAACTGCTCGGCCGCATCCATCGCGGCGCCGACCCGGTCGCCCACCGCCAGCACGCAGACGTCCGACCCGTCCCGCAACTGCCGCGCCGCCAGCCCGTCGACGTCGCCGGGGGTGACGCCGATATCGGCTGCGGCGATGGCCGCGCCCTTGGGGAACCGCAGCATCACCGGGCCGTCCAGGTCGAGTGCGCAGGTGAGCAGTGAGGCCATGTCCTCCTCGCACGAGGGCGCGAGGACGGTCATCCCGGCGATGCGTAGCCCCAAGGCCATGTCGAGGATGCCGTGGTGGCTGGGGCCGTCGTCCCCGGTCACACCGGCGCGATCCAGGACGAAGACGACGTGCTCGCCGTGCAAGGCGACGTCGAGGTTGGCCTGATCGAACGCGCGGGAGAAGAACGTCGAGTACACCGCGAAGACCGGCAGCTTGCCGGCGTGGGCGAGCCCGGCCGCGGACGTGACGGCGTGCTGCTCAGCGATGCCGACGTCCAGGACCTGTGCCGGTGCCCGTGATGCCAGCGGCAGCAGCCCGGTCGAGCCCGGCATGGCGGCGGTGAGGGCCACCAGTTCGGGTCGTTCCTCGGCTTCTTCCAGCAGCGCCGCACCGAACGCCGCGGTCCACTTGCGGGCACCACCACCGTTGGCACGACCCGTCGAGACGTCGAAGGCGGACGTGTCGTGGAGCTTCTTCTCCGGATCGGTCTCCGCCGGCGCGTACCCCTTGCCCTTCTGGGTGAGCACGTGGACCAGAACCGGGGTCTGCGACCGCGCCGCGTGCGAGAGCGCGTCCTCGAGCTTCTCCACATCGTGACCGTCGTACGGGCCGAGGTAGCGGACGCCCAGCGCCTCGACGAACGCCTGCAGGGCGGGAGCTTCAGAGATCGCCGACTTGACCGCTTCCACCCCGGCGTCGGTCAGGCGCTCCATGAACGGCAGCTTGGTCAGCGCCCGGTCGACCCGCCCTCGCACGGACCGGTACCGCGGGTCGGTCCGTAGGGTGGCCACACGTTCCGACAGGCGGCTGACGGTCTCCGCGTAGGACCGCCCGTTGTCGTTGAGCACGATGATGGCGGGCAACTGATGGTGGCCGATGTTGTTCAGCGCTTCGTAGGCCATCCCACCGGTGAGGGCACCGTCGCCGACCACCGCGACGAAGCGACGCCGCTCCTCCTCCGCGCGCCGCCGAGCGCGACGACCCCGCGGCCAGTCGACCAGACGTTGACGGGAACTGATCGCCTGCCCAGGCGCGGGAGCACTGCCGGTGCCGGGCAACGGCTGGTCCCCGGGTCCAGCGATCTGCCCGAACGTCAGCCCCGCGACCCACGAGAGCGCGGTCGAGGCATGGCTGTTCTCGATCAGGTCGTGCGGCGACTCCTCGCGGTCCGGGTACCCCGAGAGGCCACCGGCCTGCCGGAGCTGGTCGAACCGGTCGCGCCGCCCGGTCAGCATCTTGTGGACGTACGCCTGGTGGCCGGTGTCCCAGACCAGCAGGTCCTTCGGCGAGTCGAACACGCGATGCAGCGCGATCGTCAGCTCCACCACCCCGAGGTTCGAACCGAGGTGGCCTCCGACCCGCGAGACCGCCTCGATGATGGCCTCACGGATCTCCTCGGCCAACAGGGGGATCTCGGACGGGGCCAGGGCCTTCACGTCCGACGGTGACTGCATCGCTTCCAGCACCACGCTGGCACCTCACGTCCCGCCGATGGTGGTGGGGAGGATAGGGGACACGGCCGCTTGCGACGTCCTGGGCGGTCGACCCGGATGCTGGCCGTGGCGGGCCGGCCGGGCCACACGCGCTTCATCGAGGTTCGGTGCTGGACCGCCTCCTGGTTCAACCGGTGGGGGCGCAGACCTGGCCGCCGATCAGCTCGGCGGCACGAACGCCGATCGCGACCGACGGGGCGTTGGTATGGCCACGGATCAGGGTGGGCATGACCGAGGCGTCAGCGACACGCAGACCCTGGACGCCGACCACCCGCAGCTGGGGGTCGACGACGGCGTCGGCGTCGGAGCCCATGCGGGCCGTGCCGACCGGGTGGTACATGGTCTGCGCGGTCCGGCGCACGTGAGCGACGCGCGCGGCCCGACCGGTGAGCGGCGCCGATGGGTCGAGGAACTCCTCCACCCGACCGCCCAAGGCGCTCGTCTCGGACAACAGCCGTTGGACGGTGTGCAGTCCCTCGGCGAGCCGGTCGAGGTCGTCGCCATCGGGATCGGTGAACGTCCGGGGATCGATGATGGGCGGCGCCGCGGGATCGATGCTGGCCAGACGGATCCGGCCCCGGCTGCGTGGGCGGAGCAGGATCGCCCCGATCGCGAGGCCGTGGCGCGGGTAGCGCACACGTCCGTGGTCCTTCATCGCCGCGGGGATGGCCAGCAGCTCGATGTCGGGCGCCACCTCCCCCCGTCGGGTGCGCACGAAGGCGATGGCCTCAGCGAGGTTGGAGGACAGGGGCCCGCGTCGGTGGCGCAGCCACTCGGCGATCTGACGCGGGTCCCGATCCGCGCCGTAGAGGCTGCCGCCAGCGGTCCCGACGACCATCCCGGCGACGACGTGATCCTGGAGGTTCTCCCCCACCTGCGGGGCGTCGACCACCACCTCGATGCCCAGCGACCGCAGCTCGTCGGCTGGCCCGATCCCGGACCGTTGCAGCAGCGGTGGCGTCGCCACGGTGCCGGCGGCTACCACGACCTCCCGTTCGGCCCGCGCGAACCGGGGCTGCCCGTCGACGAGCACGTCGACGCCGATCGCACGCCCGTCCTCGATGGCGATCCGCTGTACCTCCACCCCGGTGCGGACGTGGAGGGAGGAACCCGTCCCGAGCCGCTGATCGTCCAGGAACGCGTCGGCGGCGGACCAGCGACGTCCGCCACGCTGGTTGACCATCGTCATGCCGCAGCCGTCGGGCTGGGCGTGGTAGTCCTCGACCTCCGGGATCCCCAGCTCCCCGCAAGCGTCCAGGAACGACCTCGTCAGGGCTCGTGGCTCTCGCAGGTGCTCGACGCGCAGCGGCCCGCCGACCCCGCGGTGCTCGGCAGGGCCGCGCTCATCGTCCTCGAGCTGCCGGAACAGGCGGGTCATGGTCGCCGCGTCCCAGCCGGTGGCACCACCGGCCGCCCACTCGTCGTAGTCGGCGTCCATCCCGCGCACGTGCATCATGGCGTTGATCGAGGACGACCCACCGAGCAGACGACCCCGTGGCCAGGCATCACGGCGTCCCTCGAGCTCCGACTGGGGCTCCGTCCGGTAGTTCCAGTCGAGCTTGCCGAACCACAGATCGGACGCGGCTGCGGGGATACGGACCCGCGGATCGCGGTCGGGCGGTCCCGCCTCCAGCAACAACACCGAGGTGTCAGGCTCCGCGGCCAACCCCGCCGCGACGGCACATCCGGCCGAACCGGCCCCGACGACGATGTGGTCGACCGCCATGCTCATCGCTCCCATCGAGGCTGCGGACCGCGACCGCGACCCGACCGCACCCTACGTCGCGCACCCTGGAGCCGTCGACCGGAGCACCGCGAAGGCGCCTGACGGGCAGGCCACGGCGTCAGCGGTCGATCGCCTCACGCAGCAGCTCGTTGGTCTTGCGCGGATCTGCCTGACCCTTGGTCGCCTTCATGACCTGGCCGACCAGGGCACCGATCGCCTTGTCGTTGCCACCCCGGATGTCCTCCACGGTGCCCTCGTTGTCGGCGACGACCTGGTCCACGATCGCTCGGAGTTCCCCCTCGTCGGAGACCTGCTTGAGGCCCTGCTCGTCGGCGACCTCAGCGGGCCCCTTGGCACCACGCGCTTGGATGACGCCGGCGAGCACCTGCTTGGCGAGCTTGGTCGACAGGGTGCCGTCGTCGATCAGGCCGAGCAGCTCGGCGAGGTGATCGCCGGTGAACCCGCTGTCGTCGAGGTCGAGCTCAGCGGCGGTGAGCTGCCCCGCGACGTCCCCGGCGAGCCAGTTCCCGGCGGCCACCGGATCCGCGCCGGCCGCGACGGCGGCGTCGAAGGTCGGCAGCGCACCGGTACCCACGACCGCCGCGGCCTGTTCTGCGGGGACCCCTTGCTCGCGCAACCGTGTGCGCGCTGCGGCCGGGAGTTCGGGAACCCGGGCGCGGATCGCTTCCACCTTCGCGGGGGGTGAGACCACCTCGACGAGGTCCGGGTCGGGGAAGTAGCGGTAGTCGGTGACCGACTCCTTGACCCGCAGGGTCTCCGTGACGCCCTTGGACTCGTCCCAGTGCCGGGTCTCCAGGCGGATCGTGCCACCGTCCTCGAGCACCTCGACCTGGCGACGGGCCTCGAAGCGCACCGCCCGGCCGAGCGACCGGACCGAGTTGAGGTTCTTGATCTCCGTGCGGGTGCCCAGCTCCTCGCCGTGACGACGGACCGACACGTTGGCGTCGCAACGGATCGAGCCCTCCTCCATCCGTGCGTCCGAGACGCCGGTGGCCCGCACGATGCCCTGCAGTTCGCGCAGGTAGGCCTGAGCCGTCTCCGGATCGTGGATGTCCGGGCGGCTGACGACCTCCAGCAGCGGGATGCCGCAGCGGTTGTAGTCGATCAGCGACCGGTCGGCGCCGTGGAGGCGTCCGGTGTCGCCGACGTGCAACGACTTGCCCGTGTCCTCCTCCATGTGCAGCCGCTCGATACGGACGCGGCGCGTCTCCAGCGCACCGTCCGGGCCGGCCTGTCCCCCGCGCCCCGAGCTCGTGGCGACCTCGACGTCCAAGTGGCCGTCGTGGATCAACGGCACGTCGTACTGGCTGATCTGGTAGTTCTTGGCCAGATCCGGGTAGAAGTAGTTCTTGCGGTGGAAGCGGCACACCTCCGCGACCCCGCCGTTGAGCGCGAGCCCCAGCAAGGTCGCATCCTCGATCGCCTGCTCGTTGGCGACCGGCAGCGCGCCGGGCTGTCCGGTGCACACCGGGCAGACGTTGGTGTTGGGCTCGTCACCGAACTCGGTCGAGCACCCGCACCACATCTTGGTGTTGGTCTGCAGTTCAACGTGGACCTCGAGCCCGACGACCAGCTCCCAGCCGTCCGGCAGCAGCGACTCGCTCATCACGCCACCTCCTGGCTCATGCCGGCGAGCGCCCGGGGACCGGTCGGTGCCGGCACGAACCCGGTCTGTTGCTCGAACGCCCACGCCACGCGGTACATCACGTCGTCGCGTGACAGCGGCGCCATGACCTGCAAGCCCACCGGTAGCTGCCGGGCCGGGTCGTCCGGTGCCGGGGCGAGACCGGCCGGTACGGACATCGCCGGGGTACCGGCCAGGGACGCCGGGACGGTGGCGACGTCGTTGAGGTACATCGCCAACGGATCATCGGCCTTGTCGCCCAACCCGAACGCCACGGTCGGCGAGGTGGGACTGACCAGCGCGTCCACCTGCTCGTAGGCGTCCGCGAAGTCACGGGCGATCAAGGTGCGGACCTTGCTGGCCTGCAGGTAGTAGGCGTCGAAGTACCCGCTGGACAGCGCGTGCGTGCCGATCATGATGCGGCGCTTGACCTCCGGCCCGAACCCGGCCGCACGGGTGGCGGCGTTCATCTCCTCAGCCGTCGGGGCGTCGACCCGCAGCCCGTACCGCACGCCGTCGAACCGGGCCAGGTTCGATGACGCCTCCGACGGAGCGATCAGGTAGTAGGCCGGCAGGCCGTACGGCGCGTGTTGGAGCGACACCTCGACGATCTCCGCACCCATCGACGCCAGACGGTCCAACGCCTGGGCGAACACGGCTTCCACACCCGGCTCGTACCCCTCGCCCTGCAGCTCTCGGACGACCCCGATGCGCATCCCCTGCACCCCGTCGCGGAGCGTGGTGTGCAGGTCCGGGGCCTCCTGCGGCACCGAGGTGGAGTCGCGGGGATCGTGGCCCTGGATCAGCGCCTGGAGCGCAGCCGCGTCGGCGACGTCGCGGGCGAACGGACCCGCCTGATCGAGCGACGACGCGAACGCCACCAGCCCGTACCGCGACACCGTGCCGTAGGTGGGCTTCGCTCCGACCACCCCGCACAGCGCAGCCGGCTGGCGGATCGACCCGCCGGTGTCGGTCCCGATCGCCAACGGCGCGAGCCCGCCGGCGACCGCCGCGGCCGAGCCGCCGGAGGATCCGCCGGGCACCCGGTCGAGATCCCACGGGTTGCGGGTGTCCCCGAACGCGGAGTTCTCGGTGGACGAGCCCATGGCGAACTCGTCCATGTTGGTCTTGCCGAGCACGACGACACCGGCCTCGCGCAGCGCGGCGGTCACGGTGGCGTCGTAGGGCGGGTCCCAGCCCTCGAGCATCCGCGACCCGCAGGTGGTGGGTGCGCCCCGCATCGTCAGCACGTCCTTGAGGGCCAGCGGGACCCCGGCGAGCGGTCCGAGCTCCTCGCCGGCAGCGCGGCGTGCATCCACCTCGTCGGCCTGCTGCCGGGCGGCGGTGGCGGTGACGGCGAGGTAGGCGTGGACGTCGTCCCCGCCCAGGTCGTCGGCGGAACGGGCCGACCACACGTCGCCCTCCGCCACGACGCCGTCCATCGCGGCGATGCGGTCGAGGTGGGCGTCGACGACCTCGCGCGACGACACCTCACCGGTCGTGAGGTTGGAGGCCAACTCACTGGCGCTCATCCGCGTGAGCTCCATGATCAGCCCTCCTCCGCGACGATCCGCGGGACCGAGAAACGGTCCTGCTCGACCTGGGGTGCCCCGGCCAGGAGGTCGTCGCGCGACAGCGACGGCCGGCGTTCGTCCTCACGTGTGACGTCCTTGAGTGCGAACGGGTGGGTGGTCGGCGGGACCTCGTCGGCGGCGACCTCACCGACCTGTTCGGCGTAGCCCAGGATCTGCGACAGCTGCGG
>SKNP01000220.1 GCA_007120485.1 Nitriliruptoraceae bacterium | reverse complement strand
GCGAGGCCGGCGAGAGCTGGCGGAGCCCTTCCGCGAGCCGGTCCGCGTCGGACGGACGGATCGAGCGCAGCAGGACCCGGCTGCCGTCGCGCAGCGTGGCTCGGCGGAACCACTCGTCGGGCAACGGCTGGAACGGGTCCGGCAACGACGGATCGGTGGACGTCAGGATCGGCTCCGAGGAGAGGCTGGCCCTGCCGATCGTAGGTCGCCGCCGGCGACGCTCGGGTCCGCGTGGAGGTTGTGCGCCTGGGCGTCTAGGCTCCGGCTCGTCCGCGGCCCCCGCCGAGGCGTCCGGCCGGCTGCGCTCGTCCGCGTGCACGGGGACGAGGCTGACGGCAGCAAGCGAACCAGACCCAGATGTGGACCCGAACTCAGGAGGACCCCCGGTGACGTTGGGACAGTGGCTGCTCGCGCTCGGACTCGCGTCGCTGATGGGGCTGCTCTTGACCGCCGGCATCGGCGTCTGGATCCTCTTCGGATGAGGCGACAGCCGGTCGGTCACGGGTGAGGAACGTCATCGTGGCCGATCCGGAGGTGGCCGTGCCCAACCGACGGCTCGTGAGCCTGGCCGGTGTCGTGGCCACCTTCGTCGGACTCGCTGCGGCGGAACTGGCGGCGGCGTTGCTGGTCACGGTGCCCTCGCCCCTGGACGCGCTCGGCCAGCAGGTCGTCGCGCTGGCACCGGGCGGGTTCCTGACCACCGCGATCGAGATCCTCGGCCCCGCCAACCGTGCGGTGCTGCTGGGCTCGTCCCTGCTGGTCGCGGTGGGGCTCGGGGTGCTGCTCGGACGACTCGCCGCGGGGCGGTTCGTCGTCGCGGTCGCCCTGGTCGGCGGGGTCGCTGTGGCGGCGCTGGCGGCGAGCCTGACCTCGCCCGATGCGGCCCTGCCGACGGTGCTGCTGGCGCTGGTCGCCGCTAGCTGGGCGACCCTGGGGTCCCTGCGCCTGCTGTTGGCTCGGCTGGGCGCTCCGGTGGCGGCCACCTCGGCGGGCACGGACGGTCCTGACGGTCGCCGAGGTGGGCCCACCGCGACCGCCGCCGTCGACCGCCGCCGGTTCCTGCGGCTGACCGGCGTCCTGGGGGCTTCGGCGGCGCTCGCCGGCACCCTGGGGCGTACCACCTTCGGGTTCGCCGGCGCGGCGGCGCCCGACGTCACCTTGCCGGAGCCCGCCAGCACGCTGCCGCCGATCCGCGGGGACCTGGCGGCCGAGCTCCCGGAGGTGACCCCCCTGCTCACGCCCGTCGACGACTTCTTCCGGATCGATGCCGCCATCGCCCTGCCACGTGTGGATCCGGCGGACTGGCGCCTTCGGATCCACGGCCTGGTCGACCGGGAGCTGGAGTTCACCTACCAGGACCTGCTCGACCGTGACCTGGTCGAGGTGGACGCCACGATCTCCTGCGTCTCCAACGAGGTCGGCGGCGACCTGGTCGGTACCGCCCGCTGGCTGGGGGTCCCGTTGGTGGAGCTGCTGGACGAAGCCGGGCCGACCGCGCGGGCCGAGCAGGTGGTCGGTCGGTCCGTCGACGGCTGGACCGGCGGCTTCCCGCTCGAGGTGGCGACCGACGGGCGCGAGGCGCTGGTCGCGGTCGCGATGAACGACGTGCCCCTCCCCGTGCGGCACGGGTTCCCCGCCAGGCTGGTGGTTCCGGGGCTCTACGGCTACGTGTCCGCGACCAAGTGGCTCCAGGACATCGAACTGACCACCTGGGACGGGTTCGACGGCTACTGGGTCCCTCGCGGCTGGTCGAAGCAAGGGCCGGTCAAGACCATGACCCGCATCGACCTGCCGGCGTCGGGTGACCGCGTGGAGGATGCAGACCTGGTCGTGGCCGGGGTCGCGTGGGCACCGGTCCGCGGGATCGGGCAGGTCGAGATCCGGGTCGACGACGGACCCTGGGAGCCGGTCGAGGTCCTCCCACCGTTGTCCGAGGCGACGTGGGTGCAGTGGCGGGGGACGGTCGCGCTGCCGCCGGGGGACCACACGATCGCCGCGCGCGCGGTCGACGCGCACGGTGAGCCCCAGCCCGAGGGACCCGCACCGCCGGCGCCGGACGGTGCGGAGGGCTGGCATTCGGTCCGTGTCGAGGTGGCGTAAGGGACGTTCGTGTCACCTCGGTGATGTTCGCAGCATGCACAGGTGTCGTCATCCCCTCTCATCCATGCTAGAACGGGTGGTGCCAGGCGGCGATGCGCCATCGGCGCGCGGCTCCGGCAGACCGTGACCGGACGGGGGGCGGCCACGGTCTGCCGGGGCCGCTGCCGTCCGGTCAGATCCCCGGGTGGACGACCCGGTCCGAGCCCTGGTGGTCCCGGATGGACGGCGGTCCCGGCGCCAACCCAGGGGAGTCCCGGCGCCGAACCGAAGGCGTCCGTGCGACGAACGTCGCGCGACAAGGACCCCGCTCGTGCGCATCGCCATCGTCGGTACCGGCATCTCCGGGCTCGCGGCCGCGTGGCTCCTCGCTCCCTACCACGAGGTCCACGTCCTGGAGCGTGCGTCCCGGTTGGGTGGCCACACCCACACCGTTGCAGCCCCCCGCCGGGACGGCACCACCGTGCCCGTCGACACCGGGTTCATCGTCTACAACGAGCCCACCTACCCGCTGCTGACCCGGCTGTTCGACGAACTCGGTGTCGCCACCCGTGCCTCGGACATGTCCTGGTCGCTGCGGTGCGACCGGTGCGATCTGGAGTACGCGGGGTCCCCGACCGGGATGGTCGCGCAACCGTCCAACCTGGCCTCGCCGGGCTACTGGCGGCTGCTGTCCGACATCCTGCGGTTCAACGCGATCGGCCGTCGGCTGGTCGACGACCCCCGGACCCGCGACGTCTCGTTGGGCCGGTTCCTCGCCGCCGCCGGTCTCAGCGACACGTTCGCGCGGCACTACCTGCTGCCCATGGCTGGCGCCATCTGGTCCTCGGGGACCGCCGTGATCGACCGGTTCCCGTTGCAGACCCTGCTGACCTTCTTCGACAACCACGGGCTGCTCGGGGTGACCTCGCACCATCCTTGGCGGACGGTGGTCGGTGGTTCCTCGAGCTACCTCCCCAAGCTGACCGCACCGATCGAGGGTCGGGTCCATCGCGATAGCGAGGTCGCGGCGCTCAGTCGGGACGCCGACGGGGTCACGGTGCGGCTCGACGACGGCACCGCGACCCGGTTCGACGCCGCGGTGGTCGCCACCCACGCCGACGAGGCGCTGGGCCTGCTCGCCGACCCGAGCCGTCAGGAGAAGGAGCTGCTCGGCGCCTGGACCTACTCCGACAACGACACCTACCTGCACACCGATCAGGACCTGTTGCCCGAACGGCGCGCCGCCTGGGCATCGTGGAACTACCGTCTGGACGACTGCCGGGTCCCGACCGAACGTGTCAGCCTCAGCTACCACATGAACCGGCTGCAGGGCCTGGATGAACCCGAGGAGTACGTGGTCACGCTGAACCCGAGCACCCCACCCGCGCCGGAGCGCACGCTCCAGCGGCTGTCGTACGCCCACCCGACCTACACCCCGGACGCGGTCGCCAGCCAGGCGAAGCTCGACCAACTCAACGGGCGTCAGCGCACGTTCTTCGCGGGCGCCTACCAGCGGTACGGGTTCCACGAGGACGGGTTGTGGTCCGCGGTGCGGGCGGTCTCGCACCTGGGCGTTCGGTGGCCGGTATGAACCGTCGAGGTGGTGGCGCCCCGCACGTGGGCGCGGTGCCGACGGTCTCGACGCTGTCGGTGGGCACGGTGCGTCACCGTCGGCACCGCCCTACCCCCCACGCCTTCCGCTACCGGACCTACCACGCGCTGCTCGACGTCGATGAACTCCCGCGGCTCGACGCCACCGTGCGTGGGTTCGGCTACAACCGCCGCGCGCCGTTCGGGTTCCGGGATCGTGACCACCTCAGCGACGGCGACCGACCCGTCCGTGAGAAGCTGGCCGCGTGGCTGGACGCCCAGGGGGTCACGTTGCCCGGTGGTCCCGTCCGGGTCCTGACCAACCTGCGGGTCCTGGGCCACGTGTTCGATCCGATCAGCTGGTGGTTCTGTCACCACCTCGACGGGTCGCTGGCGTTCGTCGTCGCGGAGGTCAACAACACCTTCGGTGACCGCACCTGCTACCTGCTCGAGCTCGAGCCGGAGCACCGACCGGGCGTGCACCGGGCGAGCGCGACCAAGCGAATGCACGTCTCACCGTTCGCTCCCGTCGATGGGATGACCTACCGGTTCACGTTCGCGTCGCGCGGCGATCGGCTGACCACCCACATCGACGTCGACGATGCGCACGGCCGCGTCCTCGACGCGACCCAGTCCGGGCACCAGGTCCCGTTGACCTCGCGTCGACTGGCCCGTGTGGCCGTGACCCACCCGTTGATGCCGTTGCGGACCGTGGTGGCGATCCACTGGCAGGCCGTGAAGCTGTTCGCCAAGCGGGTCCCGTTCCACCGTCGACCGAGCCCGCCGGTCGATGAGGCGCTGCGGCCGCGCGGGTCCGCCGGTCGTGGCGGTTGTCCGTCGGAGCCATCCAGGGCCGTGGCACCCGCGAACCTGCCGGCCGATGTCCACAAGGAGCCGGTGCCATGACCCGACCTGCAGCCCGACCCGAGACGACCGTCGGCCCGACCGGTGTCCAGCGGCGAGCCATGGCGACGATCGTGTCGATGCTGGACCAGTTGCAGGTCGGTCGGCTGGATGTCGTGCTGCCGGATGGTCGTCGCCGCACGTTCGGTGACCGGGACGCTGCGCTGCGTTCCAGCATCGAGGTCATCGACTGGCGGTTCTTCACCCGGCTGCTCAACGGTGCGACCGTCGGCGTCGGTGAGGCGTACATGGACGGTCACTGGCGCTCCAGCGACCTTGTGTCGCTGATCCGGATCGTGATCGCCAACCGCCGGGCGATGCGTGTGCTCACCCCGGCGGCGCTGCTCAACGTGCTCAGCGACCGCCTGCTGCACTCGGTCCGGGACAACCGGCTCGGTCGTGCACAGCGCAACATCGCCGCCCACTACGACCTGTCGAACGAGCTGTACGAGCGGTTCCTCGATCCCACGATGACCTACTCCGCAGCGGTCTTCGAGCACCCGCAGCAGTCGCTCGAGGAAGCCCAGGAGCACAAGTACCGACGGCTCGCGGAGAAGGCCCGCATCCGCGGCGACAACCACGTCCTGGAGATCGGGTGCGGCTGGGGTGGGTTCGCGAGCTTCGTCGCTCGGACCTACGGCTGCCGGGTCACCGGGGTGACGTTGTCGGAGCAGCAGGCGGCGTACGCGCGCGAACGGCTGGTCCACGAGGGGCTCGACCACCTCGTCGACATCCAGCTGATCGACTACCGCGAGGTCGAAGGCCGGTTCGATCGGATCGTGTCCATCGAGATGCTCGAGGCGGTCGGCCACCGCCACCTCGGCACGTTCTTCGGCACGGTCGACCGGCTCCTCGCACCCGACGGGCTGGCGGCGATCCAGGTCATCACGATCCCCGAGCAGCGCTACGCCAACTACCGCCGCCGCCCCGACTTCATCCAGCGCTACATCTTCCCCGGCGGCCACCTGCCATCGTTGGAGAGCATGACCAACGCCATGGGGCGCAACGGGGAGCTCTACGTCGAGTCGGCCGACAACATCGGCATGCACTACGCGGAGACCCTGCGACGTTGGCGCGAACGGTTCCTCACGCAGGCCGATGAGGTCCGCTCCCTCGGCTTCGACGACCGGTTCGTGCGGATGTGGGAGTTCTACCTCGCCTACTGCGAAGGCGCGTTCCTCGCCCGCTACATCAACGACCTCCAGCTGGTCCTCACCCGTCCGATGAACGCCACGTTGGGTAGCGAGCCGTACGGCCAGCAGCTGGCGGTCGTCCGTGAAGCGGACCTGCCTCCTCGACGGATCGACCAGACCGAGGGGACGGTGCGCTCGACCGAGGGACGTCGCGGTCGTGCGCGGCCGGTGAGCGCGTGAGGGCACCGTCGGTGGGGGCGCGGCTGGTCGATGTCGTGCTGGATCGCGGCTGGCTGCCCGACCCGATGCTCCGGCGCACGATCCGGCTGCTGCTGCGACGACGTCTGGCGGCCATCACGGCGGGGTCGATCGAGGACCGCGATGCGCGGCAACGGGCGCTGCTGGCGTCGCTCGCCGGCTCGCCCGTCGCCATCGAGACCGCCGAAGCGAACGAGCAGCACTACGAGGTCCCGACCGAGCTGTTCGAGCTGATGCTCGGACCACGGCTGAAGTACTCGAGCGCCTGGTGGCCGCTCGGCGTGGACGACCTGGCCCACGCCGAGGAGGCGATGCTGGAGCTGACCGGCGAGCGGGCTGAACTCGCCGACGGCCAGGACGTCCTCGAGCTCGGCTGCGGCTGGGGGTCACTGACGCTGTGGATGGCGGACCGCTACCCGACATCGCGCATCGTGGCGGTGTCCAACTCCGCGACCCAACGCGACCACATCGTCGGGCAGGCCGCGTCCCGGGGGCTGGACAACGTCACCGTGCTGACCGCCGACGTCAACCAGCTCGGTACCGGCGCCGGCGTCGACGGCGGGGACGGCATCGCCGCCGAGGTGGTCCATGACCGCGCGTTCGACCGCGTCGTCTCCGTGGAGATGTTCGAACACGTCCGCAACCACCAGCAGCTGACCGCCCGCATCGCCCGCTGGCTGCGGCCCGGCGGGAAGCTCTTCGTCCACGTCTTCGCGCACCGCACCGACGCCTACCCGTTCGAGCAGGGCGGCCGCGCCGACTGGATGGCCCGGCACTTCTTCAGCGGTGGGCTCATGCCGTCGCATGACCTGTTGCTGCTCAGCGCCCGCGACCTGGTGGTGGAGGATCGCTGGGCCCTCTCGGGTCGACATTACGCGCGCACGTTGCGGGCGTGGCTGGACCGGCTGGACGCGGGGCGTGCCCGCGCGGTGGCGATCCTGGACGCCGCGGCTGGGCCGGCACCCGGCCCGGCATGGTTCCAACGCTGGCGGGTGTTCACGATCGCCTGCGAGGAGCTGTTCGCCTTCGATGACGGCGATCAGTGGCACGTGTCCCACGTGCGGTTCGCTCGACCAGCCTGACCGGTCCGACCGGACGGACCTCGCTGCACGTTCGACCAGCCCTGGCGCTGCGTCGCGTGGACCGCCTACGGTTCCCCTGGAGGGGAACCGTCCGTCGACCGTTGGGGACCGCGATGACCGATGACCTGCTCGAGGACGCGACGGCCCGGTTCGTGGAGGCCAGTGCGCTCGCCACCATGTCCGACGACACCCGTGAGCGCCTGACGCGGCCCGCGTCGGTGTTGAAGGTGTCGATCCCGGTGCGGCTCGACAACGGGGAGCTCCAGACCTTCGCCGGGTACCGCGTCCGCTACGACGACACCCGCGGGCCGGCGAAGGGCGGTATCCGGTTCCATCCGTCGGTCACCGCCGAAGAGGTGACCACGCTGGCGTTCTGGATGACCTTCAAGACGGCGCTGCTCGACCTGCCGTTCGGGGGCGGCAAGGGCGGGGTCACCGTCGACCCCAAGACGTTGTCCAACTCGGAACTCGAGCGGCTCTCCCGCGGGTACATCGCCGCGGTCGCGGACGTGATCGGCCCGGATGTCGACGTCCCGGCACCGGACGTGGCCACCAACCAGCTGGTGATGGGCTGGATGGCGACCGAGTACGACAAGATCGCCCGCGGTCACGTGCCGGCGGTGCTGACCGGTAAGCCGCTGGCGCTCGGTGGTATCGCGGGACGCGACAGCGCGACCTCCGACGGCGCCTTCCACGTGATCCAG
This sequence comes from Nitriliruptoraceae bacterium, assembly GCA_007120485.1. Classification (GTDB taxonomy): domain Bacteria; phylum Actinomycetota; class Nitriliruptoria; order Nitriliruptorales; family Nitriliruptoraceae; genus SKTG01. The sequence continues at coordinate 14,110 of SKNP01000220.1, read as the reverse complement.
GTCCTGCGCGACCGGGTCCTCGGCGACCTGGAGCACCCGCGTGCGGTCGTGCAGGGCTTCGGGAACGCGGGATCGCAGCTCGCCCGCGGCCTGCACGACGACGGCTGGAAGGTCGTGGCGGTCAGCGACTCGAGAGCGGCGATCCACGACCCGGATGGCTTGGATGTCCCGGCGCTGCAGCGGCACAAGGAAGACACCGGCTCGTTGAGTTCGCCGCCGTCCGGGCAGGAGCTGGACTCCGGGACGGTGCTGGACGTGCCGTGCGACGCCCTGATCCCGTCCGCCCTGGAAGGCGCCATCCACGCGGGCAACGCCGCGGACGTCGACTGCCGGGTGGTCTTCGAGGTGGCCAACGGCCCGGTCACCGCCGATGCCGACAAGATCCTGGACGACAAGGGCATCGAGGTGGTGCCGGACATCCTCGTCAACGCGGGCGGGGTCACGGTCAGCTGGTTCGAGTGGATCGCGAACCGGTCCGGTGACCGCTGGAGCGCGGCGATGGTCGCCGATCGACTGGCGGAGCGCATGACCACGGAGACGCGCTACGTGGCCGACCTCGCCGACGACCGCGGTCTCAAGCTGCGGACCGCCGCGTACGTCCATGCGCTCGAACGGCTCACCGCCGCGGTGGATGCGACCGGAACCTCGGCGATGTTCGGCAGCGAGGGCGGGATCTAGCCGCGCTCACCCCGGGGCGAGGGGGCGCCGTTCGAGGTCCGATCAGCGGCCTGACCGGCGGCCTGATCGGCGGCCCGATCGCCTCGGTCGGACGGTTGCGCTCCCGGCGGCGGCACCCCGCGGGTGGCGACCGCGTCGATGCCGGTGCCGGCCACGTCCTCGGCGACGACGCTGCCGAGGGAGATCGGTGCGGTCACCTCGACCCCGGCCAGCGCCCGGACGAACGCTCGGACGGACGCCTTCGGGACCGGTGTGGCGGCTCGGACCGGGAGGCGCTGGACGTCACCGCCGGACAGCCACACCGTGGTGGCCACCTCCCGTCGGGGATCGGTGTGCTCCTGGGTCCCGTAGCGCAGCCCGCGCTTGCATCGGAAGCCGCGGACCTCGACCACCTCGTCGTCGACGGCGTCGACCTCCAGCCGGCAGCCGAGCGGGCAGCCGGTGCACAGGTAGGTGACGGTCTCCATGCCGTCCGGTGGAGGTCCGTCGCCGGTGGAGGTCGTGGCCATCTACGCCTCCTCCTGGTCTGCGGGGATGGCGTCGACGCGCAGCGTGTCGCCCGCGCACCCGTCGAGCAGCTTCGGGCCGACCTTCAACGTGACCATCTCCGCCGGGACGACCGCCCGGACCTTGCGGCGGTGGATGTCCCCGATCCGCAGGATCGTGTCCCCGTGGATCGGCGCCTTCACCCGGAAGGACACCGTCTGGGTTCGGCTGGTCGACAGCGTCTGCGGCACGACGTAGCTGACGTTGTGGCCTGGCGTGACGTGGACGTCCTCGAGTGGCCGGTGGCGGCCCAACGCGAGGTCACCGGCGGAGGATCCGGCGACCTGCGCTTCACGGCTTACCCAGTCCGCGAGGTCGTTGACGTGGACGCCGTTGCCGGCCGCGAACACGCCGGGACGGGAGGTCTCCATCGTGCTCGAGACCACCGGCCCGCCCGTGACGGGATCGAGCCGCAGCTCGAGTTGCCGTGCCAGTTCCGCGTCGGGGATCAGCCCGACCGACAGCAGCAGGGTGTCGCACGGGACGTAGGTCGACCGGCTCATCACCGGCCGTCGGTCGTCGTCGACCGGGGCGATGGTCACGCCCTCGAGGCGGTCACGGCCGTGGATGTCCACCACCGTCGTCGACAGGTGCAGCGGGATGTCGAAGTCCTCGAGGCACTGCACCACGTTGCGGCCGATGCCACTGGGGTAGGGCAGTAGCTCGCAGACCCCGGCCACCTCGACGCCCTCCAGCGTGAGGCGACGGGCCATGATCAACCCGATGTCGCCGGAGCCCAGGATCAGTGCCCGTCGACCGGGGAGGCGTCCGTGCAGGTTGACCATCGCCTGCGCGAGCCCGGCGGTCATCACCCCGGCGGGTCGCTCGCCCGGCAGGCGGATGGCGCCGCGGGTCCGCTCGCGAGCTCCCGGGGAGAGCACCACCGTGGACGTGTCGACGGTCGTGACCCCGGTCGACGGGGACATCAGCTTCAGCCGTAGGTCCGGGGCGGCATCGGTGACGTAGGCGTCGGTGAGCACGTCCACGTCGTGGTCGAGCACCTGCTGCAGGGCGCGGTGGGCGTACTCCGGTCCGGTGACGTCCTCGCCGAACGTGTGGAGCCCGAACCCGGAGTGGATGCACTGCAGGAGGATCCCGCCGGGGGTCGGGTCTCGATCGATCAGCAGGATCCGTTCCGCGCCCTGATCGCGGGCGCCGACGGCGGCGGCGAGCCCGGCTGGCCCCCCGCCGACGATCGTGACGTCGTAGCGGTCAGCCAGCTGCCGAGCGTGTCCGGTGGTCACCATGGCGCGTCGCTTCCTGTCGCGTCCGGCTCGGGTTGGTGGTCCCCGGTCGTGCCCGGAGCGGGTTGGCCGTCCCCGGCCGTGCCCGGCGAGGGCCGGCCATCCTCGGTCGTGTCCGGCGAGGGTCGGCCGTCATCGGTCGTGTCCTGCCCGGGTCGGTCGTCCCGATCGCACACGATCCACGAGCCCCCACCGCGCTTGGTGACGGCGGTGATGGGGACGTCCAGTCCTTCGGCGAGGAGTGACAGGCACGACCACGTGCAGAAGGCGCCCTGGCACCGACCCATGCCCGCCCGCGTCCGGAACTTCAAGCCGTCGAGCGTCCGGGCGCCCCGACCGATCGCGTCGCGGACCTCGGCCTCGGTGATCAGTTCGCAGCGGCACACCAACCGGGCGTAGCGCGGATCATCTGCAGCCAGTTGGCGCTGTTCCTCGGTCGACCGGGCAGCGAACCGCACCGGGGCGGGGGCGGTGGGGTCCCAGTCGCTGCGTTCAGCGAGCGCCAGTCCCTGATGGGCGAGGATGTCGACGAGGTGGTCCGCGAGCGCCGGTGCCGCGGTGAGCCCGGGCGACTGGATCCCGGCGGCGTTGATGAACCCGGGCCGCTCGGTCGGACCGACGACGAAGTCCTCGGTCTGCGCGACCGGGCGCAGACCCGCGAACTCCGCGATCACGTCGCGTTCGTTGAGGACGGGGACCAGTCGACGCGCGTTGGCGAACACCTCCGCCGCACCCTCATCGCTGGTGGAGGTGTCCCACTTGTCGTCGATCTCGTGCGCGGTGGGCCCGACCATGATCGTGCCGTCGACGGTCGGGATGACCAGCGTGCCCTTCGACGTCGGCCGCGGGGCCGGGAACACGATGCTGTGGACGAGCCCCTCCACCCGGCGGTCCAGGAGGTACTCCTCGCCCTTCCGTGGGCGGATCGTCAGCCCCGCGACACCAGCCATCGCGGCGACCTCGTCGGCGAACAGCCCCGTCGCGTTGACGACGTAGCGGCCGTGCCACGCCCCTGCCGGGGTGTGCACGGTCAGGGGAGCGTCGGGCTGGTCCGCATCGATCGGGTCGATGGCGACGACCGGCTGCTCCACCTCGATGCGGACGCCGTTGCGCTGGGCGGCGTCCGCGACGAGCATCACCGCCTCGTACGGGTTGATCACCGCGGCGGTCGGCACCCACACCGCACCGGCCAGCTCGGGGTTGAGGTTGGGTTCGGCAGCGAGCGCCTGCTGCGGGCTCCACGGCTCGGTGCCGGGTACGCCCTTGTCGACGCCCTGCTGACGGATCGACTCGATCGTCGCGAGTTCGTCCTGCTCGACGGCGACGAGGACCTCGCCGACCGGCGCGAAGCCGAACCCGAGTTCCTCGTGGAGGCGGTACCACCCGCGGTTGCCGGGGTACTCGAGCTGTCCCTTGAGGGTGTCGCCGGGCGCGTGCAGGCCGGAGTGGATGATGCCGCTGTTGGCCTTGCTGACCCCGAACGCCACCTCGGCCTCGGCCTCGAGGAGGACGACGTCCAGGGTGAAGCGTGACAGGGCGCGCGCGAGCGTTGCGCCGACCGCGCCACCGCCGAGGATCAACACGTCGTGGACGTGCGGGTCGCCCATCGTCGCCCTGCCCTTCGGTCGATGTCCCGGCGTGTGTCCCGGCGTCGGTCTGGACGTCGGCCCCGGCCGACGTCCGGCCGATGCTAGAGCCGACGTCGGGCTCGGTGCCCGGTCGTGCGGTCGCCAGTTGCGGGTCCTCCGAGCGTGGCGTGCGGGTGACGCCGACAGCAGTGCGGATGGTCCTGACCCGCAGGTCGCAACGGCCCCCTCAGATCTGGCCACTTGCGCCCTGGTGAAGCGGCCGTTCGGCCCGGCGACCGCGACCGCTCAGCCGGTGGGCGACCCTACCGTGGTCCCCGTCAGCGGACGGTCCGGGGCATCCGACGGGTCGCCGCCCGGACCGCCGCCGGGTCCGTCGTCGCCCCCGTCGTCCGGGTCGTCGGGACGTTGCACGGCCGGTTCCCGCCGTAGCCGGGTGTGCCACCAGGCGACGTAGCCCACCAGCCCGATCACCGCGAAGGTGTGCCACTGGACCGTGTAGGACAGGTGGGACCCCTCGTCGAGCTCCGGGGTGCCGGCCGGGAACGGGAGCTGGTCTTGGGTGGGGTTGTCCAGTTCCTCGTCGATCCGGAGCACCATCGGGAACAGTGCACCGTCGACCTGTCGATCCAACCGGGACGTGTCGGTGTGGAAGACGCGATCGAGGACGCCATCGTCCGGATCGCTCGCGCCGAAGGACGGCTGGTCGACCGGACGCTCCAGGACCCCTTGGACGGTGACCTCGCCGTCCGGCGGTGTGGCCTCGGCGACGGGTGGTTCGTCGAGCGAGGCGGGGACCCAGCCGCGCCGGACGAGCACGACCCCGCCGGAGTCGAGCTCCAGCGGGGTCAGGACGTGGAAACCGGTCTGGTTCTGGAAGGACCGGTTGCGCTGGAGGACCTCCTCGTCCGTCCGGTAGGTGCCGCGCACCTCGACCCGACGGAACTCCAGTGCGCCCTCGTCCACCGTGTCGGCACCGGGGTCGGCGAGCGCTTCGAGGTCGGCCGGGTCCTCGGCGAGCCGTTCCGCGAACCGCGCGTTGTTCTCACGGATCTGTTGGAGACGGTCGAGTTGCCACTGACCGGCGACGACGCAGCCGATCACGACCGCCAACACGAGGACGTGGGAGACGATCGCTTTCGGCTGGACGAGTGGATGTCGCACGCGAGGGAGCGTACCCACCCGGCCAGCCGACCCTGGTGCCCGGCCGGCTGGACCGGGCGCGCGTTGCCGGTGAGGCTGTGCCTTCGGTGATCAGCCGCCGCCGACCCGAACGTCCCGGGCGCCCATCCGGGCAGCGTCCGCGGTGCGGTCGTCCGGCATCCGCTGCGACTCGAGTTCGGCTTCGACCCGGGCGTCGTAGTGCTCGATCTCCCGGGCGATGGCGTCGTCGTCCCAGCCGAGCACCTCGGCCATCAGTGGCGCGACGTCCCGTGCAGCGGCCTTGCCGCGGTCGAAGGTCTCGATGGAGATCCGGGTCCGGCGGGTGAGCAGGTCATCGAGGTGGCGGGCCCCTTCGTGGCTGGCGGCGTAGACCGCTTCGACCTTGAGGTAGTCGTCCGCGCCGTCGATCCGCTCGGCCAGGTCGGGCCGCTCCTCCAGCAGGGCCAACAGTTCGGTGATCAGGGCGCCGTAGCGGTTGAGCAGGTGTTCGATGCGGGTGACGTGCAACCCGGCGTCCGCCGCCAGCCGATCGCGACGGTTCCACAGCGCGTGGTAGCCCTCCGCACCCAGGAGCGGCGTGCGATCGGTCACCGAGCTGGGAACCCGCTGCGGCAGGTTGCGTGCGGCAGCATCGACCGCGTCCTCGGCCATCACCCGGTAGGTGGTGTACTTGCCGCCGGCGACGGTGATCAGCCCAGCCACGGTCTGCACGACCGCATGCTCGCGGGAGAGCTGGCTGGTCGACTCGTCCTCGCCGGAGAGCAGGGGACGCAGCCCGGCGTAGACCCCTTCCACGTCCTCGTGGGTCAGCGGCACCCGCAGCACCCGGTTGACGTGGTCGAGGACGTACTGGATGTCGCTCGCCGACGCTGCCGGGTGGGCGAGATCGAGGTTCCAGTCGGTGTCGGTCGTCCCGAGGATCCAGTGGCGACCCCAGGGGATGACGAACAGCACCGAGGAGTCGGTCCGCAGGATCAGACCGGAGTCACCGTGGATGCGGTCGCGGGGAACGACCAGGTGGATGCCCTTGGACGCCCGCACCTTGATGCGGCCGCGGCCGACCAGGTCCTGGACCTCGTCGGTCCAGACGCCGGTGGCGTTGACCACCTGGCGGGCATGGACGTCGATCTCCTCGCCGGTCTCCTGGTCGCGCACCTGTGCGCCGACGACGCGTTCACCCTCTCGCAGCAGGTCGTTGACCCGCGTGGAGATGGTGGTGACCGCGCCGTACGCCGCCGCGGTCCGGGCGATCTCCATGGTGTGGCGGGCGTCGTCCACCTGGGCGTCGAAGTACCGGATCGCTCCGACGAACGCGTCGTCGCGCAGGGACGGCATCATCGAGATCGCCCCGCGCCGGGTCAGGTGTCGGTGGCTCGGGAGGTGCTTGGAGCCGCCGAGTCGGTCGTAGAGCTGGACGCCGGCTCCGATGTAGAAGCGCTCCCAGACCGGGTGGGTGAGGGGGAAGAGGAAGGACACGGGCCGGACCAGGTGTGGTGCCAGTTCCTCAAGCAGCAGGCCACGCTCCTTCAACGCCTCCCGGACCAGACCGAAGTTGAACTGCTCGAGGTAGCGCAGCCCCCCGTGGATCAGCTTGGACGATCGGCTGGAGGTCCCGGCCGCGAAGTCCCGCTGTTCGACCATCGCCACCGACAGCCCTCGGGTCGCGGCGTCCAGCGCGATGCCGGCTCCGGTCACACCTCCGCCGACGACCAACAGGTCGAAGGTGTCGTTGCGGAGCCGCTCCAGGTCGGCGCGGCGTCGATCGGGGGAGAGGGCGACAGGTTCCACAGGAGCCTCGGCGGGTCGGACGGTCAGCGGGTCGTTCGGGTGTGGGCACATCCTGCGTGGCACGCCCGTGCGCTGGCGCCTGCGTGCTGGGGCCTAGCCGGGTGCGGGGCGTCAGGATGCCGGCCTGGTCGGATGCCGGGGTGGTCGGGGCCGGCGTGGTCGGATGCCGGGGTGGTCGGGGCCGGCGTGGTCGGGTGACTGGGTCGCTCGGCCCAGTCTACGAGCCGTGCTGGGGTTCCTGGCGCTGGTGCTCCTCGATCTCGGCCTGCGGGTCCGGTAGACCGGCGAGCTGGGCGTAGACGTCCCGCTCGAGCCGGTAGAGCAGCCGACGGGTGTTGTTCCACTCCTCGGGGTCGAGTTGGAGCGCGGCCAGCTCCTCGGCGAGCTGCCGGACCTCCGCCAGGTCGGGTGAGCGGCCGGCGTCGAGGTCGCGGCGATGCTCGCGGATGCGGTCCTCGAGCGCTTGCGACGCGTCGTCCCACGTGAAGTACACCACGCGTTCGTCGAGCTCCTCCGCGAGGATGGCGTGGACGCGACTGGCTTGCTTGCGCCTTCCGAGGATCGTCACGTCCGAGGCATGCAAGGTCACCTCGTAGAACCCGCCGTCGGCATCCGCACCGCGGATGACCCGCATCCGGTCGGCGACGTCGCGTCCGAAGATGTGCCCGAGGATGAAGCCGAGCAGACGGAACATGGTCGCCAGCAGCCGGTTCGGATGCTGGACCTCCGCGCTGAGCCCCCGACGACGCAACACGTCGACGGTCCGCTCCAGCGTCTCATCGAAGCTGCCTTGGGGGATCATGACCAGCAGCCGTTGCACCGTGAACCGGCGAGCGAGCTGTCCCGCCTTGAGGAGCGGGACCACGAGGACGATGGCGACGACCGTCAGGCCGATGACCGGCGTGTACCAGAAGCCGTGCACCATGGCCGCGGCGCGGCTCGGCCCCTGCGTGCCCGCTCGGTTGTGCACCAACGCGACCAGCCCCCCGACGGTCAGCGGCAACAGGATGGTGATCGCGATGGCCAGCGCCCGCAGCACCTGTTCGTCCTCCGGCGCGAAGGGGATGAGCAGCTCCGCGAGCTCCGGGACACCGATCGCGATCACCACGGGGACCCAGGTGATGGACAGCAGGCCGATGGCCGCGAGCTTGTCGTCGTCCCGGGACGGCAGCCGTCCGAAGAAGGCCATCGTCGCCAGCCCGAAGACCTTCGAGAGGGTCTTCGCGATCCCGAAGGCGATGAAGCGGATCAGTGGCACCGCGGCTCCGAACCTTCGGCGGTCCGACGACCGTAACGGCGGTTGGAGGCGGCTCGGAGGCTGGTGCGGGCCGGTCGGACAGGGTGGCGGCCGTCCGCGTGGCACCCAGGGACGTGCACCCCGGGCGTGGACCGCGGGCGTGGACCGCGGGCGTGGACCCCGGGCGTGGACCGCGGGCGTGGACCGCCGGCGTGGACCGCCGGCGTGGACTCCAGGCCTGAACGCCCCGCGTGGCCGCGCAGGCGTGCACCCGCCACCCGTGGGGTGTGACACGGATGGCGGGTGGTCCGACCTCGTTGGAGGTGGCGAGGTCGGACGGACCGACCGTCCGGATGGCGGCGTGCGGGGATGGGGGACCCGGACGGGCCGGTCAGGACGGCACGGTCCTGTTCGGCGCGGATACGGGGCCCCGGCCGGTCGGGGACCGCATCAGAACGGGAGGGTGGGGTCATCGGTGGTCGTCACCGCGGGGTCGCGGATCGGAGCCCGGGGTCGAGGTCCGGCGCGACGCCCGACGGGCGCGGGAAGCTGCGTGGACCCGTCGGTCGTCGGCTGGGTCACGTCGGCGGTCGGCTGGGTCCCAGCGGCGGTCACCTTGGCCCCGTCGACGGGCGGTCCGGCGCGGCCGTCGGGTAGCGGGGCCCGGTCCGGTGGTGGGGGACGCCACGTGCTGGGCGGGTGGGTCACGGTCAGGCCGGTGGCCGGGTGATGCCACGTCCGGGTGCCGTCGGCCTGGTCGGATGCCTCCCAGCCGTCCCGTTCCCGCGCGTGGTTGTCGGTGGCGCAGAGAGGTGCCAGGTTGTCGATGTTCGTCGGTCCGTCGTCGGTCCAACGTCGGGCGTGGTCGAGGTGGCAGCGTCGTGCGGCGGTGCGGCAGCCCGGCGCGGTGCAGGTGTCGTCGCGGGCGAGGACGGCGTCCCGCAGCCACCCGCGCGGGACACGGGTGCGTCGGCCGACGCCGAGGGTCTCCCCATGGCGATCGATGACGATCGTGCGCAGGTCCGCACCACCCTGGTCGACGAGTTCGCGTGCGGCACGTGCGGAGAGGCGCAGCCGTCCACCGGTGAGATGGGTCAGGAGGTCGCCGGGCACCGCTCCACCGAGGAGTGCCTCGTACGGCAGCCGCAGCAGCAGGGTCGGGCGGGGCCGTGCCCGTCCCGTGGGCCCGTGGCCGTCGCCATCGCCGGCCGCCTCGTCCAGCACCTCGCCGTTCGGTGGGCCGTCAGGGGCCGGGCCCGCTGGGGTGTCGTCGTGGCGCCGGGGACCGTGCAGGTCCTCGGGGTGGTCGCCGGTCAGATCCGTCGCGAGACGTTCGACCAGCCGATCGGCCCGGCGACGTCCCCGTTCACGGTGGGTGGCGGCACCGCGTTCCTCGTCCGCCTCCTCACCGAAGCGGTCGCGGATGCGGCCCTGGCCGACCTCGTCGCTGGTCGACGCGGCGAACCAGGCATCGAGCACCGCGAAGCCCGCCGGGTCGAACTCGCCGTACATCGATCCGCCGCTCCCGTCCAGCGTGGGCTGGAGGGCCACGAACCGTTCGCGGACCCGGCGGTCCTCCTCGCGGTCGTCGGGCTCCGGGTCCTGCGAGGCGATCGCACGGCTGACGGCGTGGATCAGGGCATCGGGTTCCGCCTTCGCGGTGGCGGGGATCGTCCTGGCCAGTTCGTGATCGATCGAGTCGTGGAGGTGGGCGGGGAGCCGACGGACCTCCAGGACGACCTGCCGGACCTGCCCCCACGAGACCTGGCCGTGGCGGAACGCCTGCCGAAGCGACGGCAGCCGTTCGAGCAGGTCCGCGGTGGTCGCGTGCATCCGTCGGTCGCTGCGGACCTGCCGACCCCGGATCGACAGCCACAGCTCCAACGGCAGGCCGGTGGCTTCCTCCGCTTCGCCCGAGCGTTGCAGGTCATCGACGAGCGCCACCGCCTCTGCGTTGAGCCGGTCGAGCTCCCCGAGGACCTCGAGCAGGCGCTCCAACGGTGGGCAGCCGGCCAGCACCTGCTCGGTCAGGCCGTCCGCGACCCGGGCGGCGGCGCGCAGCCGTTCCGCGGTCGGGACGACCGGGGTGGGGTCAGCGGTGGTGGTGTCGGGTTTCATGAGACGTATCGTCGCCGAAAGGTGTGACACGTCGAGGATGGATGTGGAACCGGGTGTGGAAAGCCGGCGTGCGAGCGCGGGCCGCCGGCGAGGGTGACCGCGCGACGTCCGAAGGCGACCGTGGCCACCCACCGTGCAACGCCGGGTGGCCCCCGCGACACCCGGCAGCGCCGCTGGGCCGTGACGCCGGCAACGCCGGCCGCGTCAGGTCGCCGCGAGCAGGCGGCCCTCGACCACCGTGACCGCCTGCCCGGCCACCTCGACGCGGTCGTCGCCCACGTCGAGGTGGAGGCGACCGCCGCGGGCGGACCGCTGGTCAGCCACCAGCTGCCGGCGGCCGAGCCGTCCCGCCCAGAGCGGGCCGAGGGTCGCATGCGCCGAGCCCGTGACCGGATCCTCGTCCACGCCGACGTTCGGGGCGAAGTAGCGCGAGACCAGGTCGACGTCGCCGTCCCCGGGTGCGGTGACGATCAGCCCGGTCGCGCCGAGGGCGCGAACGGCGTCCAGGTCTGGTTCGAGCGCGTCGAGCGCGTCGGCGGTGGCCACCTCGGCGACGTGGTTGGGTTGGTCGCCGTCCGTGCGCCCCAGGTAGCGACCGGGTGCCCCGCCCAGCGCGGCCGGCAGCTCGGGCGGTTCCAGCTGGGACGCGAGCGGCCAGGCGGGGAGGTCCATCGCGATCACCTCGCCGTCCTCACCGGGGCGGCGCACCGTCCGCAGCTCGCCGGAGCGGGTGGCGAACCGGCAGGGTGCGTCCGGGTCGGCGAGGCCGGCGGTGAACAGCACGTGGGCGGTGGCCAGCGTGGCGTGGCCGCAGAGCGCCACCTCGGCGGTCGGGGTCCACCAGCGCAGGCGCCAGGTCTCGCCCTCGGGGTGGACGAACGCCGTCTCGGAGGCGCGGACCTCGGCGGCGACGAGCCCGGCCCACGTGGCGTCGACCGGCCCGGCGTCCAGGACGACCACCCCCGCAGGGTTGCCGGCGAAGGGCCGGGCGGTGAAGGCGTCGACGAGGTGGAACGCGGGCACGGTGGCTCCGGAGCGTCGGTGGCCAGGTCCGGCGCCAGAGCGTAGGCCGCGGTGCGGACGTGCCCCCGCCGGCCCCCGCCGTGACCGCAGCAGGGTCGCGAGCGTCGGTCGCGGGTGGACGTCCCGGACGCGCCACGGTGGCCCGCGCCCCGACTGGCTGGCCGCGCGGCCAGGACGCGGCCGGTGCGCGCGGCGTGCCGCTCGTAGACTGCCACCTCGACGACCCTGTCAGGCGTTCAGACGCCTCGACGACCCCGTCCGACGTACACGTGGACCGCGGCCGCGCCCGACCGGTGCCTGCGGCCCCAGCCAGAAGCGGGAAGGACCCCGGATGTGCGGCTTCAGCGGTGAGCTCCGGTTCGACGGCGCCTCCCCGGACGTCGGCGCGGTCGCGCGGATGGCCGACCTGATGACCCCGCGCGGTCCGGACGGGGAGGGGCTGTACGCGTCGGGGCCGATCGCGCTCGGGCACCGTCGGTTGTCGATCATCGACCTGTCGGCGTGCGGGAACCAGCCGATGCACGACCCGGATCTCGGCCTGACGATCGCCTTCAACGGCTGTATCTACAACTACCAGCAGCTGCGCGAGCAGCTGCAGGCCGAGCGCGACTACCGGTTCTTCTCCACCTCGGATACCGAGGTGGTGCTCAAGGCCTACCACGCGTGGGGCGAGCGGTTCGTGGATCGGCTGCAGGGCATGTTCGCGTTCGCGATCCATGAGCGCGACTCGGGCCGGACCTTCCTCGGACGCGACCGGTTCGGCATCAAGCCGCTGTACCTGGCGCAGACGGGCCAGCGGCTGCGGTTCGCCTCCAGCCTGCCGGCGCTGGTCGCCGGTGGCGAGGTCGACACCTCGATCGACGCGATCGCGCTGCACCACTACCTGAGCTTCCACGCCGTGGTGCCCGCGCCGCACACGATCCTCAACGGGGTGCGCAAGCTCCCGCCGGCGACGACCCGGATGATCGAGGCGGACGGCACCGCCACCGATCGTGAGTTCTGGCGTCCGGACTTCACCCGTGACCCGGCCAAGGCCGACTGGACCGAGCGCGATTGGGAGGACGCGGTCCTCGACTCGATGCGTTCGGCGGTGACGTGGCGCACGGTGGCTGACGTGCCGGTCGGGGTGCTGCTGTCCGGCGGGTTGGACTCCTCGATGGCGGTCGGGTTGCTGGCGGAGGCCGGTCAGCGCGGCATCAACACGTTCTCGATCGGGTTCGAGTCGGTCGGTGGCGAGGAGGGCGATGAGTTCAAGTACTCCGACGTCATCGCCCGCGAGTTCGACACCGAGCACCACAAGATCCGGATCGGCACCGACCGGATGCTGCCGGCGTTGCACGAGGCCGTGCACGCCATGAGCGAACCGATGGTCAGCCACGACGCGGTCGCCTTCTACCTGCTCAGCCAGGAGGTCGCCAAGCACGTCAAGGTGGTGCAGTCCGGCCAGGGCGCCGACGAGGTGTTCGCCGGCTACCACTGGTACCCGCCGATGCAGGCGCTGACCGAGCAGCTCGGCCCGGGTGCCTCCCGCGAGGAGCTGGTCCGTCAGGCGGTGGACCGCTACCAGGCGGCGTTCTTCGACCGGCCGCACGCGGAGATGGCGGAGGTCCTGCGGCCCGAGCACCGGCTGGAGGAGGACGTTTCCCGGGCGTTCGTCGAGCAGCACTTCCTGCGTGACGGCGCGGAGACCGCCACCGACATGGCGCTGCGCCTGGACTCGCAGATCATGCTGGTGGACGATCCGGTCAAGCGCGTGGACAACATGACGATGGCCGCCGGCCTGGAGGCGCGGGTGCCGTTCCTCGACCACGAGGTCCTCGAGGTGGCCGCGCAGGTCCCGCCGGAGCTGAAGCTCGCCCAGGAGGGCAAGGGCGTGCTCAAGGAGGCCGCACGGCGGGTGATCCCCAGCGAGGTGATCGACCGGCCGAAGGGCTACTTCCCCGTCCCGGCCCTGAAGTACCTCGAGGGTCCGTACCTGGAACTGGTCCGCGACGCGTTGCACGCCCCGGAGGCGCGCGAGCGCGGGCTGTTCGAGGACGCCTACGTCGACCGCCTGCTCCAGCACCCCAACGAGGAACTGACGGCGCTCCGGGGCAACAAGCTGTGGCAGCTCGGCTTGCTCGAGCTGTGGCTGCAGTCCCACGACGTGCGGCCCTGAGCCGCATCCGGCACCTGCCAACGCGAACCAGCCTGAACCACGCCGAGGCGTGAGGAGCTGACGATGGCGCCGCGACCCGTGCCTGAGCGCGACCCCGAGCGGGCTGCGTCCCGAGCTGCTGCCAAGCCAGCGTTCGAGGACGGGCTGTCGACCCGTTCGTGGGACGCCCGACCGACGCATCTCGGCCAGTCGGTGACCCCCAACGTCACGCTGGAGTGCGGCTGGGGTCGGCTGATCTTCGGCCAGACCTTCGACAGCCACGAGCGACTGGTCCACGAGGTCGCCCGGGAGGAGGCCGGACGGCGGGACGTGTGCCTGTACGTGCGCGAGCCACACGTGTTGGTCAGCCTCGCGCCGCAGGAGCTGTTCATCGATCCCAGCCACACCTACCGGTTGTGGCTGCACCAGCACCGGCCGGGCACGCCGGTCAAGGGGTTGATCGTCCGGGCGTTGCGCGATCAGGCGGACGCCGACGCGATCAACCGCATCTACGCCGGGGCCGGGATGGTGACGGCACCGACCGAGACGATCTGGGCCAACCAGCGCACCTCGATGTTCCTGTACCTGG
>SKNP01000485.1 GCA_007120485.1 Nitriliruptoraceae bacterium | reverse complement strand
CGGTCGGAGGCAACAGCAGGCACGGACGATCCAGAGGGAGAGGTGACGAAGGGGTACGGTCCCGACCGTACCTAAAGGTCCGGACATATCGGACGGGGCATCGTCGACATGAGGAGCTGCGTTCATGCGCGCCTGGACCGCCCGTCGCTGGGCGACCGCCGCGGCCGCGACCGTCGTGGTCGCCCTGGTGATCGGTCTACCGACGGAGCTGATCGCCAACCCCTGGTTCCACCGGATGATGCCGACGACGTGGTGGAACCATCCCGTGTGGCTCGCCACCTCGGTGTTGTCCGGTCTTCTTCTGGCGACCTACGTGCGCGACGGTCGCGCGACCGAGGACCGACCGAGCGCTCGCGGCGGGATCGGCGGTGTCCTCGCGTTCTTCGCCGTCGGCTGTCCGGTCTGCAACAAGCTCGTGGTGGTGGCGCTGGGCACGTCCGGGGCGATGACCTGGTTCGCACCGGCTCAGCCGTTCCTGGCGGTCGGGGCACTGCTGCTGCTCGGTGCAGCGCTGCGCTCGCGACTCGCCAACGAGCGCGCCTGCCGTGTGCCTGCCGCAAGCGAGCCGGGCTGGCGGTGACGCAGCGGGGCTGGCGGCGACGCAACGGGTGGCGGCGACGCAGCGGGGGTGGCGGCGACGGGCCGGGTGGCGGTACAGCATGCGGTGGCACTCCCTCGTCGTCGTCCACGGCCACCGCGCTCTGGCGCCGACCGGAACCGGCTGCGGTCGCATGGAGTGCCATCTTCGCGGTCACCCGTGACACCCGGTGAACCCTGTCCACAGGCGCCGATGCGAGGCGACCATCGAGCCCGACGTCCACCCGCTCGATTACCCTCGAGGCGTGGAGCTGGTGGAACGCCAGGGGGAACTGGCCGCCCTCGAGTCATGGTTGGGGGAGGCCCGTGCCGGCGTGGGCCGGCTGGCGCTGGTGGCCGGCGAGGCGGGGATCGGCAAGACCTCGCTGGTCCGGGCGTTCTGCGACCAGCACGCCGACGCAGCGCGGGTGTGGTGGGGCTCCTGCGACGCGCTGAGCACACCGCGGCCGCTGGGCCCGTTGTACGACATCGCCCGGATGGCCCGCGGGGTGCTGTCATCGTTGATGGCCGGCGACGCGTCCCGCCACGACCGGTTCTCAGGGTTCCTCGAGGCGCTGTCGTGGCCGTTGCAACCGACGATCGCGGTGATCGAGGACATCCACTGGGCGGATGAAGCGACCCGCGATCTGTTGGTGTTCGTGGCGAGGCGACTGGCCGACGTGAACGCGTTGATGGTCGTGACCTACCGGGACGATGAGGTCAGCGGCGATCACCCGCTGCGGCAGGTGCTCGGAAGCGTGGCGACGCTCACCGTGGCGCGACGTCTGCTGCTGCCTCGGTTGTCGCCGTCCGCGGTGAGCGCGCTCGCCGCGGCGCGCGATGCCGACGGGCAGCAGGTCTACCGCGTGACGGGCGGCAACCCGTTCTTCGTCACCGAGGTGCTGGCAGGCGGCACGGGGCAGGTGCCCGGCACGGTCACCGACGCGGTGCTGGCTCGTGCGGGCCGACTGTCGCGATCAGCGCGTTCGGTGCTGGAGGCCGCCGCCGTCGTCCCGGATCGGGCCGAGATCGAACTGGTGCGCACGGTCGCTGCGGGCGACACCGACGCGATCGAGGAGTGCGTCCAGGCCGGGCTGCTGCTCGCGACGGACCGGTCGTTGCGGTTCCGTCACGAGTTGGCCCGACTCGCGGTCGAGGACTCGATCCCCGGTACGCGGCGACCCGGCCTGCACGCGGCGGTGTTGGCCCATCTCGCCGACCAGCCGGCAGGGGATCCGGCTCGGCTGGCCTACCACGCCGAGCAGGCCGGGGACCGCGAGGCGGTCCTCGCCCATGCGCCGACGGCCGGCGAGCTTGCGAGCCGGCTCGGCGCTCATCGCGAGGCTGCGGCCCACTACGAGCGGGCGTTGGCCCACTCGGAAGGGATCGAGGCTCGCGTCCGCGCGGAGCTGTTCGAACAGCACGCCGATCAGTGCACGGCGATCGACGAGGAGGCCGCCGCCCTGCGCTCCTACGACGGGGCCGTGGCGGCCTGGCGCGAGGTCGACGATCCCGAGCGGACCGCGACCGTGCTCGCTCGCCGGGCCTACGCGCTCTGGGGCGTGGGACGCAACGATGAGGCCCGAGCATCCGTCGAGGACGCCATCGCGCTGCTCGAGTCCCGACCACCGGGCCTGGCGCTGGCGACCGCCTACACCTACAGCGCACACCTGCACATGCTGGCTCGGCAGATCCCGCAGGCCATCGAGTTGGGGCAGCAGGCCATAGCCATCGCCGAGGACCACCACGACGTCGCGCTGCTCGGACGCGCGCTCAACATCGTGGGTGCGGCGCAGTGGTTCGTCGACCCGGACCAGGCGGAGGTGACGCTCGCGCGGGCGCTCGAGGCCGCACACCGGTCGGGTGACGACACCATCGTCGGCGTCGTCATGCGGATGCTGGGTTCCGGCAGCGGCGAGGTTCGGCGCTACGACGTCGCTGACCACTGGCTCCGTGAAGGGGTCCGATGGTGCGCCGAGCACGACCTGGACATCCACGGCGACTACTGCCTGGCGTGGCTCGCACGATCGTGTTTCGAACTGGGGCGGTGGCCCGAAGCGGACCAGGTGGCCACCGACGCTGCGGCCCGTCCGAGCCAGCACACACCCACACGCATCGTGGCGTTGACCGCGCTCGGTCGCCTGCGCGTCCGCCGTGGGGACACCGGAGCGGACGAGCCCCTGACCGAGGCCTGGGACCTCGCCCACGCGACCGGCGATCTCCAGCGGCTCTGGCCGGCAGCCGCGGGCCGTGCGGAAGCAGCGTGGCTGGCGGGTCGGGCCGGCGACATCCCCGGGCTGGTCTCGGACACCTTCGAGCTGGCCGTGCGACTCGGGCAGGCCTGGCCGATCGGCGAGCTCGGGTTCTGGCTGTGGCGTGCCGGTGAGCTGCGGACCCCACCGGAGGGAGCCGCCGAGCCCTTCGCGCGGCAGATCGCCGGGGACTGGCGGGCGGCTGCCGAAGCGTGGGAACGGGTCGGCTGCCCGTACGAGACGGCGGTGGCCCTGGCCGACGGGGACGATCCTGACGAGCTACGACGGGCGTTGACGATCCTGGGCGGACTGGGAGCAGCACCGATGGCCGACCGGGTGGCGGCCAGGTTGCGGGGGTTGGGGGTGCACGACCTGCCTCGGCGTCCCTCGCGAGCGACCGCGAGCAACCCGGAGGGTCTGACGGGCCGGCAGCTGGAGGTGCTCGGCCAGCTCGTCGAGGGACGGACCAACACGCAGATCGCGGCGGTGCTGCACATCTCGCCCAAGACGGTGGGCCACCACGTGTCGGCGATCCTGGACAAGCTCGGCGTGGCCGACCGTCGGGAGGCCGCGCGGCTCGCCCGGGACCACGGTCTGATCGAGACCTGAGCTGAGCGTCAACGGCAGGTGTCACCGATGGGCGCGCCCTTCACGACCGGCGGCGACCTGCCCAACTAGGGCGGTCGACGGGGGCATGTAGGGCACCGCACCCGATGCGCCACGGACCCGTGCCAGCGGAAGCTGCCCTTGGACGTCGGGACCCACCGGCGCCTTCAGCCCACCGGTCGGCCACAGCTCCGACCGTCAGGACAGGAGCGGACATGCCCACCTACCTCATCGAACGCAACATCCCTGGAGCCGGCGACCTCGGCCAGGACCAGTTGCGCGACGTCGCGATGGCGTCCAACAAGGTCGTCGCCGATCTGGACGTCCCCTACACGTGGATCCGCAGCTACGTCGCCGGGGACAAGATCTACTGCGTCCACGAGACCGAGGACGTCGAGACGATCCGCGAGCACGCCCGCTGTGGCGGTTTCCCCGCCGACCTGGTCGTCGAGGTAGCCGCCGAGATCGGTCCCCAGACCGCCGACGGCTGAGCACGGCTCAGGCGTCGAGGGGACCGTCAGCCGGACCGAGCCCGGCGTCGTCCAGCAGCGACATCAGGTTGCGCTTCTGGCGATGCTGGGCGCGGACCCGGTCGACGATCGCGGTGGCGACGTCGGGCCGGCCGGCCTGGTCGGCGAGATCGCGGATCCGAGACAGTTGGCGGACGGCCGCGTACCACTCGAATCCGCGACGCGCCCAGCCGATCGCGTCGACAGCTCGGCCGGTGTCGGCGAGGGTCCGGGCGATCTCGAGGCCGGAGCAGATCCGATCACCAGTCGACGAGCTTCCAGACCTCCGGTTCGAGCTGGTTCGGGTGGCCGATGTCGGCGAACAGGGTGACCGCTTCCGCGACGTGGGCTCGGGCCTCGTCGTGTCGACCGGCGGCACGGAGGTGGTCCGCGAGGTTGTTGAGCAGTGCGGCCTCACGGTGCCGGTCGCCGCGTCGCCGACATCGTGCCAACGCCGTCTTGGCCAGCTCCAGAGCGCGGGAACGCTCCCCCCGGTCGGCGTAGGTCAACGCGAGGTTGTTCAACGCCGCCACCGACGCCGCTGGGTCATCGAGCGTCTCCGCGAGCTGACTGGCACGCTCGAGGTGCTCGATCGCCACGTCGAGCGAGCCGCTCGAGCGAGCGACGACGCCCAAGGTGTTGTGCGCGAGCGCGGTCGCCCACGTGTCGTCGATGGACTCCGCGAGTTCCAGCGCCCGCTGACTCCGTCGGAGCGCCTCCGCCGCATGCCCCTGCCGATGGGCCGTCAACGCCGATTCGGCGTGGAACCGTGCCTCGAGCGGGCTGCCGCCGACGTCGGCAGCGACCTGCTCGAGACCCCGTTGCAGGTGCCGCTCAGCCATCTCCCAGTCACCAAGACGCTGGTGGATCCTGGCAACGTCGAGTTCGAGGCGGGCCTGCTCGGCTGCGGTGGCCGACCCGATCGCCGCTGACCGCAGCGCCCGAAGCGCTGCGGGATAGTCACCTCGGAGGGTCTCGAGTTCACCCAGGAGTCCGTTGAGCTGCGCCGACCGGGGATGCCCCAAGGCCAGAGCCGAGCGCAGGTGCGCGGCGGCCTCGTCCAGGGCGGCCACCTCGCGGGATGCCTCCGCGGCCCGGGCGTACGCCTCGGCCGCGCGACGTTGCTGCCCGGCCAGACGACGATGCTCAGCGACCACGGCGTGCCCACCGAGCCTGGAAGGGTGTGGTGCCTCGTCCAGTGCGTCGGCGACCCTGCGGTGCAGGAGGCGGCGGCGAGCCTCGCTCGCTTCCCGGTACACGAGCATCCGCAGCGGTTGGAACCGGAACTCGTAGGTCGGCCAGGACCCGGGGGCGGTCGCCATGTCCTCCCGGAGGACCCCGGATCTGAGCAACTCGTCGAGCGCGGTGACGGCACCGCTCTCCTCCCGACCGCTCGCACGCACCAGGGTCTCGAGGTCGAAGGGGCCACCGACCACGGCAGCCACGAGCGCCACCTCCCGTGCCGATGGTGAGAGGCCATCGAGCCGGGCACGCACGAGCTCATGAGCCCCGGCCGGCAACGGCCAGCTTGCGGGGTCGACCGGACCGGACGACAGCTCGCGCAGGTACTCGGCCACGAGCAGCGGAAGTCCCTGTGTCTCGTCGTACAACCGCGCCGCGATCGCCCCGTCGGGGTCGTCGCGACCGTCGGCCGCCACGAACGCGGCGACCCCGGCACGGTCCAGCGGATCGAGGTGGAGGTGCTCGGCGAGCCCACGTCTGCACTGATCGTCGACCAGCCGGCGGACGCGGTGGTCCGCGGCGACCGCCTCGGTCCGCCAGGCCAGCACCAGGCAACAGGGCGGATCGGTGAGCCGGTCAGCGAGGTAGAGCAGCGCATCCAGGGAAGGTTCATCGACCCATTGCAGGTCGTCGACGACGACCAGCCCCGGCACGGACCCGGCGACACCGCCGAGCAGGGTCCGGCGAACACCTTCCAACAGGCGTCGGCGGGTCTCCGGTGCATCCACCGCGGGGGCCGGCTGCAGGTCGGCGTGTGCCTCCAGGAGCTCAGGAACGAGGCGTGCCGCCTCCGCCAACCACGCCGGCGGCACGTCCGCCAACCCCGCGCTGCCCACCACGCGTTGGAGTGCGTCGGCCACCAGCGCATACGACAGCGACCGTTCGGTCTCGCGACCACGCAGCGACACCACCCCGGCGCCGCGCGCGCGGACCTCGACCACGACCGCGTCCAGCAGCGCCGTCCGGCCGACCCCGGCTTCACCCTCGACGGCCACGACGCGTCCCCCCGGCACCGACTCGGCGTGAGCTCGCAGGACCCGGTGCAGCTCCGGGCGCCGGCCGACCAGCGTCGACGGAGGCGGATCCGCTGGGGCGGTCCGCTGGGGTGTCGCTGGAGCTGCCGGCGGCGGAGGTGGGGGTGGCTGACCGGTGAGGACGGCATCGTAGAGCGCCACCGTCTCGTCCATCGGGGTGACGCCGAGCTCCCGCTCCAGCAGCTGCGCACACCGCTCGTACTGTCGAGCAGCCTCAGCACGGCGGCCGCTCCACGCGTGGAGCAGCACCAACTGACGATGCGTGAGCTCGTGGAGCGGATCGACCGCCAATCGTCGCTTGGCCGAGGCGACCGCCGCGTCGAGCTCGCCGCGGTCGGTGTAGGCCTCGACGAGCCGGTCGAGCAACCTCGTGAGGTCATGGCGCAGCTCGTCGGCGACCTGTCGCTGCCAGTCATCGAAGGGGGCGCTGTTGCGCACACCGAAGCCGGCGAGGAAGTCGTCCCGGTACAGCCTGCCCGCCTCGGCCAGCGCGTCGAGGCACGCGTCACAGGTGGCGTCGGACGGATGGCGATGCGCGTCCGCGCGCCGAAGCGCGTCCCGGAATTCCCGGACGTCGACGGCGACACCACCGTCGAGGGTGACCTCCGAACGGCTGCTGATCAGGTACCGATCGTCCAGCTGACGGTGGAGCGCGGAGAGCGCCTTGCGGAGCGCCGTACGGGCCCGTTCGTGGTCGCTCTCGGGCCACAGCAGCGTTGCCAGCACCTCGCGGCTCTGGCTACCGCTGACGGCCAGGTAGGCGAGGAGGGCGACGGACTTGCGACTCGGGACCGCGACGGTCGACCCCTCGAGCTCTACGCGAGGGGCGCCGAGCAGTCCGATCCGCAGCCCGGTCACCAGCCTTCCTCCCGGTGCCGTGGGAGGTGCGATGCCCCGTGGTTCCCGCCGTCACCCTACCGCGACCTCGCGCGATGCGGACCTTGGGAACGGTTCGGTCACGGTCGGGGAACGCTCCG
>SKNP01000436.1 GCA_007120485.1 Nitriliruptoraceae bacterium | reverse complement strand
GGCCTACCTCGAGGCGGAGAACGCCTACGCCGACGCGCAGCTCTCCCCCCTCGAGGAGCTGCAGGAGCAGCTGTTCACGGAGATCAAGGGCCGGATCGAGGAGACCGACAGCTCGGTGCCGGTGTTGGACGGTGGCTGGCTGTACTACCGCCGGACCCTGGCGGGCTCGGCCTACCCGATCCGGTGCCGTCGTCCGGCCCCGGAGGGGGTGCACGACCCGCGGCGCCTACCGGACGGCCTGCGTCGCCCGGTCGACCCCACCGACCCGCCGGACGACGAGGTGGTGCTCTACGACCAGAACCTCGCCGCCGCCGACCACGACTTCTTCCAGCTGGGTGGGTTCGCGATCAGCCCGGACCACCGGCTCGCGGCGATCGCGACCGACACCAGCGGCGCGGAGGTGTTCACGATCCGGGTCCGTGACCTGACCACCGGACAGGACCTCGACGACGAGATCCCCCGCGCGGCCTACGGGATCGCGTGGTTCAACGACTCGGCCACGTTCCTCTACACCGTCCCCGACGACGCCTGGCGGCCGCACCAGGTCTGGCGGCACACGATCGGCACGCCCCACGAGGACGACGAGCTGCTGCTCAGCGAGGACGACGAGCGCTTCTGGCTCGGTGTGGGCCGGACCCGCAGCGACCGGTTCCTGGCGATCAACGCCGGCAGCAAGGTCGCCGACGAGTGGCATCTGCTGGACGCCGACGACCCCGCGGCGCGGCCACGGCTCGTCGCCGCCCGCGAGGACGGCGTCGAGTACGACCTCGACCACCGGGGCGATCTGCTGTACCTGGTCACCAACGCCGACGGCGCGGAGGACTTCAAGCTCTGCGTCGCGCCGGTCGCCAGCCCGGGTCGCGAGCACTGGATCGACCTGATCGGCCATCGGCCCGGCGTCCGGTTGGAGATGGCGGACGTGTTCGCCGATCAGCTGATCCTCTCCGAACGCACCGAGGCACGGACCCAGCTGCGCGTCTGCGACCCCGCAACGGGCGAGGGCGACGTGCTCCCGATGGACGAGGACGTCTACACCGCCGGCATCGGCGCCAACCCGTCGTTCGAGACCCGCACGCTGCGTTACGGCTACACCTCGATGACCACGCCGGCGCAGGCGATCGACCTCGACCTGGAGACCGGCGACCGGGTGGTGCTCAAGCAGCAGCCGGTCCGCGGTGGCTACGACCGTGAACGGTTCGTGTCGTGGCGCGAGTGGGCGACCGCCGACGACGGCACGCAGGTCCCGATCAGCCTGGTGCGCCGCGCCGACGTCGCGCTGGACGGCGCCGCGCCCTGCCTGCTCTACGGCTACGGCAGCTACGAGATGTCGATGGATCCGGCGTTCTCGCCGGTGCGCCTGAGCCTGCTGGAACGCGGTGTGGTGTTCGCCATCGCCCACGTGCGCGGCGGTGGGGAGATGGGCCGCCGTTGGTACGAGGACGGCAAGTTCCTCGCCAAGCGCAACACGTTCACCGACTTCGTGGCGTGCGCCGACCACCTCGTCGACCGCTCGATCACCGCGCGGGACCGGCTGGCGATCCGGGGCGGCTCCGCCGGGGGGATGCTCATCGGCGCGGTGCTCAACCTGCGGCCGGATCTGTGCACCGCCGCGGTCGCGGAGGTCCCGTTCGTCGACGTCGTCACCACGATGATGGACCCGTCCCTGCCGTTGACGGTGATCGAGTACGAGGAGTGGGGCAACCCGGCCGACCTCGACTACCTCGAGGTCATGCGGTCCTACTCGCCGTACGACAACGTCCAGGTGGCCGACTACCCGGCGCTGTTCGTCACAGCCGGGCTCAACGACCCACGGGTGCAGTACTGGGAGCCGGCCAAGTGGGTCGCCAAGCTGCGGCACACCGCGACCGGAGGTGGCCCGATCCTGCTGCGGACCGAGCTCGGGGCCGGGCATGGTGGCCGTTCCGGCCGCTACGACGCGTGGCGTGACGAGGCGCGGGTGCTGGCCTTCGTCCTGGACCGCGTCGGTGCCGCTGATGCGCACGTCACCGGACCGCCGGTGCCCGCCGAGGCCACGGCGGACGGGTCGGCGGCCTGATGCGGATCGTCGCCGGTGCGGCCAAGGGACGGCGGCTGACCGCCCCGCCGGGCGATGAGGTCCGCCCCACGGCCGACCGGGTCAAGGAGGCGCTGTTCTCCTCGCTGCAGACGGTCGTGCCGGGCGCCCGGGTGCTCGACCTCTACGCGGGCAGCGGCTCGCTGGGGCTCGAGGCGCTCTCGCGCGGGGCGAGCAGCGCGACCTTCGTGGAGCGTGACCGTCGCTCGCTGGAGCACCTGCACCGCAACATCGAGGTGGTGGACCTGCCGGGGACGGTCGTGGTCGCCGCTGCGGTGGACCGGGCTCTGAGGGAGCCGATCGAGGGCGAACCCTTCGATCTGGTGCTGGCCGATCCGCCGTACCGGACGCCGAAAGCCGAGGTGGCGGCGCTGCTGGAGCACCTCGTCGCGCACCTGGCGCCGGACGCCACCGTGGTGCTCGAGCGGTCGATCCGCGACGGCGCCCCCGCCTGGCCCGCCGGCTTCGACCGGGGGGACGCGCGCCGCTACGGCGACACGGCGCTGCACCGGGCGCAGCGGACCGCCATGGACACCTGAGCATCCGCACGGTTGACCGCGACCGGCGTCGGAGGAGAGCTCGAGGACCGTCCGCGACTACGGTCGTGGCGTCCGCCACCGCCGGCCGCCGACGACGAGGATCCGCCGTGAGCACCGCCGTGGTCTGTCCAGGCAGCTTCGACCCGGTGACCGCCGGCCACCTCGACGTGTTCGAGCGAGCCGCCGCACGGTTCGACCGGGTCGTCGTCGCCGTGCTCGGCAACCCGAGCAAGCACGGCACGTTCACCGTCGACGAACGGTGCGAGCTGATCGCGGCGGAGACCGACCACCTCGACAACCTCGAGGTGGACCGGTTCGAGGGACTGCTGGTGGACTACTGCAACCGTCGCGGCATCGGGGTCGTCTGCAAAGGGGTGCGCGGCAGCGGCGACCTGGACTACGAGCTGCAGATGGCCCAGATGAACCGCCGCGTCGGTGGGGTGGAGACGGTGTTCATGGCCGCCAGCCCCGAGCACGCGTTCCTGTCCAGTTCGCTGATCAAGGAGGTCCTCCGCGGCGGCGGCGACGTCACGGGCATGGTCCCCGAACGCGTCGAGGTGGCGCTGCGGGAGCGGTTGGCCTGACGTGACCGGTTGACGTGACGTGACCGGCACCGTCGCTGTGGCCCGGTGCGGCCGGGAGCGGCCGAGCGCGGCCGAGAGCAGCCGGGGGAGGATGGGGGCGGACGGGTGCGGCCAGCCGTCCGCCAGGCGGCGTTGTGCGTCCGCTCACCGGTAGGCTCCCGCAACCGACCCCTTCGCCCTCGAGCACGGAACCGTCCTCACGATGTCCGAGAACCGTGGCGTCCCCCCAGACGTCGAGGCCAAGCTCCACCAGCTCGAGCAGCTGGTCGTGGAGGCCAAGGCCGTGCCGCTGTCCGCATCGATCATGCTCAACCGGGCGGAGATCGACGGGCTCGTCGCCGATCTGCGGGACGCCCTGCCGGACGAGCTCACCCAGGCGCGGTGGGTCATCCAGGAGCGCGACGAGATCCTGGAGCGGGCCCAGACCGACGCGGACCGCATCCTCGAGGACGCCCGCGCCGAGCGTGACCGGCTGGTCGCCGAGCAGGAGGTCGCACGCGCGGCACAGGCCGAGGCCGACCGGCTCGTGGCGGAATCCCGCGAGCAGGCGCGGCAGATGCGCCTCGAGGCCGAGGACTACGTCGACGCGAAGCTGGCCAACTTCGAGGTGGTCCTGCAGAAGACGCTGGGTGCGGTCGAGCGCGGTCGGGCGAAGCTGCGAGGCGGCCTCGACAGCGACCGACTGACCGATGACCTGGTCGAGGCGGAGGAAGCCTCCGACGCCGACCCGGATACCGATCCGGCCGCCGAGTCGCGCTGACCCGCCCCCCGGACGACCAGGGGCCGCTGTGGTACGGTTCCCGCCGCTCGCGCGGCCGGGCACGTCGTCGCGGCCACCGATACTGCACTGCCGATCCTTCCCTGCCGGCTGCCCTGCCGGACCGGTCTCGCCGATCCGTCGCCCGGTCCGTCGACGTTCAGTCCACCCCGTGACCGCTCGAACGGTCACGATGCGATGTCGAGGTCACCGCCCGGTCGCATCCGTTCGCCTCAGTAGCGCGGACCGCAACGAACACCGAGGAGGTGAGCCGCTCGTGCGCGTTCCCGTCGTGGAGCTCGTGGGTCAGCCCGGGGAGACCCGGGAGTTGACGCGTGCCGTGCCGCCGGACGCCTTCGGTGAGGACCCTTGGGGGCCGACCGTCACGGCGGTCCACGGGGAGGTCGAACTGGCACTGCACCTCGACTCGGTCGTCGAGGGCATCCTGGTGCGCGGCACGATCGGCTACGCGGTCGAGCTCGCCTGCGCCCGGTGCCTCACCGCCAAGCACGTCCACGTGGACGCGCACGTCGCCGAGCTCTTCGTCGACCCGCTCAAGCGTGAAGAGGGCGAGGAGGACGATCCCGGCTACGAGCTGCTCGACGACAACACCGCGATCGACCTGTCCACGTTGGCCCGGGACTCGCTCCTGATCGACCTGCCGGTCCGCGTGCTGTGCAGCGAGGACTGTCTGGGGTTGTGCGAGCGCTGCGGCGCCGACCGTAACGTCGCCGACTGCGGCCACCGACCCGGCCAGGAACCGGACCCGCGTTGGGCGAAGCTCACCGAGCTCGACCTGCCCACCGAGTGACGCCCGCCGACCGAGTGCCGCCACCCCGACCGACCTACCCGTCCGCCACCGACCGCCGCGCGGTCGACCCGACCACCCGAGGAGGAGCCGCCGATGGCCGTCCCGAAGCGCAAGCTGTCCCGATCCCGCACCCGCCACCGCAAGGCCCAGTGGCTGAAGACCAGCGTGCCGACCTACGCGACGTGCAAGCGGTGCAAGGCGCCGACGCGGCCACACACCGTGTGCGCCGCCTGTGGCACCTACGCGGGCCGCACCGTCGTCGAGGTCGACTGACGCGGTGAGCGGCACCGACGCGCCCGCATCATCGGATGAGCTGGCGGCGGCGCTGCGCGAGCTCACCGACCGGCTCGACGTCCACCTGGACGACCCGGGCCTGCTCGCGCGTGCGCTCACGCACCGCTCCTGGGCGTTCGAGAACGGTGGGGTCCAGCCCAACGAGCGGCTGGAGTTCCTCGGTGACGCGGTGCTCGGGTTGGTCGTCACCGATGAGATCTTCCACGCCCATCCCGACGAGCAGGAAGGCCGCCTGGCGAAGGTCCGCTCGGCTGCGGTGAAGAGCGAGTCGCTCGCGCAGGTGGCGCGCGGGCTCGGGCTGGGGGGCTACGTCAAGCTCGGCCGCGGGGAGGCGGCGTCCGGCGGCGACGACAAGGACTCGATCCTCGCCGACACGCTCGAAGCCGTCATCGGCGCGGTCTACCTCGATCAGGGGTTCGCCACCGCTTACGACCTCGTGGAGCGGTTGTTCGCGGACGTGCTCAGCTCCCTCGCCGACCGTGGGGCGGCGCTGGACTACAAGACCAGCCTGCAGGAGCTCGCGGCCGCCCGCTACGGCGGTCTGCCCCGGTACGAGGTCACCGACGTCGGCCCCGATCACTCCAAGACCTTCACGGCCACCGTGACGATCGAGGGCGAGGTGCGTGGCTCGGGAACCGGCCGGAACAAGAAGCAGGCGGAGCAACGCGCCGCGCGGGACGCCTACCGTCACCTCATCGACCTCACCGAGGCGACGTCGGCACCCGACACGGGCCTCGATGAAGGTGCGTCACGTGCGTGAACGTGCGTGAAGGCACCGCCACGTCGGCTAGCGTGGTGAGGTGGTGCCTCACGGCACCACCGATCGCCGGCGCCCCGCCGCTCGCTCGGCGATACCTGACCGCATCATCCCGACCGCACCGACCTGACGTCGGAGAGTGAGGACCACTTCGTGCTGGAGCTGCCGGAGGTCGAGGTCCTACGCAAGGACCTCGAGAAGGAGGTCGTCGGTAAGCGGGTCAAGGACGTGCACGTCGAGACGGCCAGCGTCGTCCGGCCGTTCCACCGCAACCGACCGGACCTGGTCAAAGCCTTGGAGGGCCACAAGATCGAGGCCGCCCGCCGCCGGGGCAACGTCATCTTCCTCGACCTCGACGAGGGGATGACCTGGATCCTGGATCCGGGTGAGGGCGGATCGCTGCACAAGGAGACCGCCAGCGAGCCGCTCGGGCCGGATACGCACCTGGCGGCGACCTTCACCACCGGCGGAGCGCTGCATGTCAGTGAGGTCGCCGACGAGCCGACGGTGCGTATCGGCGTGGTCCCGACCGACGAGGCGCTGGAGGCGGTCGGCCTGTCGCCCGACGCGCTCGACCTCTTCGACGACAACCCGACCTGGATGGAGTTCGGCCGGTTCCTCGCCGAGGCTGATAAGCCCCTCAAGCTGCTGCTGGTCGATCCCGATCTGGTCGCGGGGATCGGACCGGTCTACAGCGACGAGATCCTCTGGGAAGCCGGGCTGCGCCACGACCATCCGTCGTCGACGCTGTCGACCCAGGAGACCCGACGGCTGTACCGGGCGACGCAGGAGGTCATCGTCGCGGCGATGAAGGCCGCCGGCTCCAGCCTCGATGACGCCGAGGCCGACACGATGATCGACGACGAAGGTGAGTCGGCCCAGCACCTGCGGGTCTTCGGTCGCGACGGCAAGCCCTGCTCCCGCTGCCGTCGCCCGATCGTTCGGACGCGCATCAAGAAGGGCATCTACACCTACCACTGCCAGCAGTGCATGATCTAGCGGTCCCCGGGATCAGGAGGGTCCAGCGTGACGGCCGACCCCCTCGTCGCACGGCACCTGACCGCCCACGGCCGGGTCCAGGGGGTCTTCTTCCGGGCCTCGCTACGCGAGGAGGCCGGCCGACTCGGTGTGACCGGCTGGGTCCGCAACCGGCCGGATGGCGCGGTCGAGGCCTGGCTGGAGGGCCCCGTCGAGGCCGTCGACGCGGTCGAGGCGTGGGTCCGTGGTGGGGGCCCACCCGCCGCGATCGTCGACCGGCTCGACGTGGACGAGCGGGCCCCGGACGGGCACCGCAGCTTCCAGGTCAGCTAAGTGGCCGCGCCAGTAGGTGGCCCGGCTCGCAACGTCCAGGCGGCGCCTCGCGGCGTTGGACCTCGGTCACATGCCTTCCAGGCATGCTCCCTCGGCCCGCCTTGCGATGCATCCACCTGG
>SKNP01000167.1 GCA_007120485.1 Nitriliruptoraceae bacterium | reverse complement strand
GGTCGCGGTGGGCGTCGCGATCCTGGTGCCCGCATGGGTCTACACGGCGGGACGGACCGACTACGGCACCTGGGGGGCGTTCCCCATCGGGATTGCTGCGGTCGCCGCGACCTACCCCATCGCGCGGTTCATCGGCCGTGGCGGCGACCAGCTGTGGCTGACCTGGGTTATCATGCTGGCGGTGCTCGCGAAGTTGCTCGCGTCCCTGGTGCGTTACTACGTGGCCTTCGAGGTCTACGGCGGCAGCGCCGACGCCGCCCGCTACTTCACCGAAGGATCCACCTACGCGCAGAACGTCCGCGAAGAAGGCGACTGGACCTACGAGCCCGAGAGGCGCGGCGGCGAAGGCACGGTCATCCTCGAGCAGATCACCGGGTTGGTCCTCCTGATCATCGGCGGGACCCGCCTCGGGGCGTTCCTGTTCTTCGCCTGGATGAGCTTCCTGGGCCTGGTGGCCTTCTTCTGCGCGTTCCGGCTGGCGCTACCCCACGGCGATGCCCGGCGGTACGCACTGCTGCTCTTCTTCCTGCCGACGTTGGTGTACTGGCCGTCGAGCCTGGGCAAGGACGCGTGGATGATCTTCACGCTGGGCCTGGCGACGTACGGGGCCGCACGGCTGTACCGCCAACGTCGTGGTGGCCTCGTGCTGATCGCCCTGGGGACCGCCGGTGCCGCCATCGTCCGACCGCATATGGCCGCCCTGCTGATGGTCGGCATCGCCGTCGGCTTCGTGCTCCGCCGGACCGAGCGGCCCGCGTTGCTCGGCCCGTTCACCAAGGTGGCCACCGCAGCCGCGGTGATCGTGCTCGCGGTCTACGCGGTGGACCTCGCGGAGGAACAGTTCGGGATCGAGGAGACCGAGGGCGCTGCCGGCGTCGAACGCGTCATCGATGAGACCGCTGAACGGACCGGTGATGGCGGTGGCTCCACGTTCGACGCGCAACAGGCGACCAACCCGGCCCACCTGCCGATGGCGATCATCACGGTGATGTTCCGCCCGTTCCCGTTCGAAGCGCACAACGCCCAGGCGTTGGCCAGTTCGCTGGAAGGCGTGCTGCTGCTCGGGCTGGTGGTCATCTCGTGGCGCCGGTTCCGCCAAGCACTGCACGACGTCTGGCGGCAGCCCTACGTCGCGTTCGCCGCGATCTACTCCCTGATGTTCATCGTGGCGTTCTCCAGCTTCGGGAACTTCGGGCTGCTCGCGCGGCAGCGATCCCAGCTGTTCCCCATGGTGCTGGTGCTGTTCGCCCTGCCGGCCTACCGGGCGGTGAAGCGCCGCCTCGAACCCGTCCTGGTCGATGCGACGCACGACGTCGCGGCGATCGGGGACCCGGCGGCTAGCTCCGGGGTGGTCCTCGAGGTGGAGCTTCCGCCAGGATCGGTCGACTCCACCTCGACGGCCGACGACATACACGACCCGGAGCCACCCGGTTCAGGCACCGACGCTCCGACGCGAAGTCGGTGACCGGGCACCGCGGCGACGCCGTGCCGCGGCTACCCCAGCAGCCGCTGGTAGAGCGCGTCGGTCTCGGCGACCGCACGGTCGATCGAGAAGTCACGCACCACACGGTCCCGCCCCGCGGCCGCCAGCCGGCTCCGTCGGGCGTCGTCACGCAGCACCGCGCCGAGCGCGTCAGCGAGCGCCTCAGGGTCCCCAGGCGGCACGAGCAGCCCGTCGCGGTCGTGTTCGATCGCCTCCGGGATGCCGCCCACGTTCGTGACGACGCAGGCGACCTGCGCGGCCATGGCTTCCAGCAGGGAGATCGGTAGCCCCTCGTAGCGACTGCTGAGGGTGAACACGTCCATGGCCGGCAGCAGGTCCGGCACATCGTCGCGGGAACCCAGGAACCACACGTGGTCGTCCAGCGCAAGCCGGGCGACGGTGGCCCGCAACTCGTCCTCGAGCGGACCCGACCCGATCAGCAGCAGCCGCAGCGCCGGCCACCGGTGACGGAGCCGGTCGACAGCGGCCAGCAGGGTGGCCTGGTCCTTCTTGGGCGTCAGGTTGGCCACGGTGCCCAGGACCGGCGCGTCCGCATCCAGCCCCAGCCGCGCACGCGCCCGAGCCGCCATTTCCAAGCCTCGCGGCACCTCGTCCGGCTCCACCCCGTGGAGGAGCGTCCGGACCTCGGGCGGGCGCCCAAGGGCCCACACGGGCGGCGCGATGGACGCCGCCACGCCGTCGGAAACCGCAAGCGCGGCGCGGTTGCGGTGGTAGGTCGCGGCGTTGGCGACCCGGGTCGGCCACCGGTAGCGCTCCCACACGTTGTGCTCGGTGTGCACGAACCGGCTGCCGGGCGGCGCTAGCAGCCGGGCCGCGACCGCCGGGACCGGGCTGTGGGTGTGGATCAGGTCGTAGCGGCGCTTGACCAGCAGGCCGCGGAGCCGCCAGATCCAACCCGGATCGACCGTGCGGGCGGCGCCGAGGCAAACCACCCGCACCCCGTCCGCTCGCATCTGTCCCACGAACGCGTCCTTCCACGGCAGGACGTAGGCCACGTCCAGTTCGTAGCGGTCGCGGTCCAGCCGCGGGGCCATGACCCGCAGCAGCCGTTCGGCGCCGCCCAGGCCCAGACCCTTGGTCAACCACAGCACCCGGGCGGTCATCGGCTCCCCTTCCGCAACGAACGCAACCCCCGGCGCATCCACGGCCACCCGGGGCGGCTGCCCCGGGTGGTCACGAACTCCTTGGACGGCAGCAGCACCCACCGTAGGAACCGCGCACGCTCCCGCCAGGGGAGGAACGGCAGCGACGCACGGACCTTGGCCGCGAAGGAACGGTTGGCACCGACGTAGCTGGCGACGGCACGACGCTCGTACGCCCGGCTCGGATAGCGCTCGGACACATGGGACAGCGCACCGAGGTCACGCACCCCCAGCAGTTCCCGGACCAGGCCCAGGCCGCGTACCAGCACCGCGGTGGCCTGCCACCGCTCGGCGATGTCGCGGACCAGCGCCGGGTCGTACGCGTCCGACCGGGCCTGCTGGGCGATGTCGCGCAGCGCGTTGAGCCGCGGATCGGGGTCACCCAGCGCGGCGTGGTAGCAGCTGTGTAGCAACCGCATCTCCACGGTCAGCGCCGGCAGCTCGCGTCCGCCCAAGGCGAACGTGGTCGTCGATGCGCACAGCTCGTCGATGTCCAACGCGAACCCGAAGGTGCCGAACAGCAGGTTGCGGTGGACGTCCAGTTCGTCCCCGAGCGGGCCTCGCAGGGTGGCGCCCTTCCCGAACCTGCGGTCGAAGTCGGCGGACGCGCCCGCCTTCGGCCGGTGGTAGCCGAGATCGCCGAGCAGCTCCAACGCCGGCTGCACCTGATCGGGATGCACCAACACGTCGTTGTCGCCGAACATCCGCATCGCCGGATCGGGGTAGTCCAGGTGCGCGACCGCGGTGCCCTTGAGCACGATCAGCTCCAGCCCGGCCCGCTCGAACGCGTCGACGACCTCCAGCAGCCGCCGTTCGAGCCCCAGCATGGAGATGCACCAGTCCAGGTGGGTGGAGGTCAGCTGCGCGGCCTGGTCCTCGGCGAGCGCCACCGCGCCGTCGAGGTAGGCCGTGTGGAGCAGGCCGACGATCCGGTGCCGTCGCACGACCGACCAGACCGCGTTCCACGCGGACGGGTCGTCGACGAACGACCAGGCGGGCGCTATCGGCGCGACCGGCCTCGGGCCAGGAAGTCGGTAGGTGGCCAGCCACCGAAGCTCGGCCGTGCGACCGTCCAGGTCGACCGCGCTCATACGCACGTCACGATCCGCGAGGCCTGCAGTTGGTCCAGGAACCTCCCGGTGTCCGCGTGGATCCTCGCGACCGGTTCGTCAGGGAACGCGGTCGCCAGCTCCTGGACCAGCTCCTCGGAGGTCGCCGGCGCGTCCAACCGGTCCCAGATCACCGCACCGACACCGTCCAGCAGCACGCACTCGTCCGCGCCACGGGGCAGCGCGACCACGCAGGAGCCGCTCCGCCGCCACAGCACCGACGGCTCCCGCTGCCAGCGGCTCACGACGACACGGGCGCGCTTTCGCCGGTCGGCGCCGACGACCGGCCGGGGCTGGGGCCGTAGTAGCCGTAGCCGTAACGACGGCGGGTCTCCGAGGCGACCAGCACCACGCCCGTGACGCGCGCGCCGACACGGCTGAGCTGCTCGACCGCGTCGCGGGCCTGATCCGTGGCGACCTTGCCAGCACGGGCGACCATCAGCGAGGTGTCGACGTGCGGCAGCAGGGAGGACGCTTCGTTGGTGAGCGTGATCGGGCCGGTGTCGAAGATCGCCACGTCGGCGAAGCTCAGGACCTGGTCCACCAGCTTGTAGCTCTCGGCCAGGAACCACGGGGGGGCGTACCCCGGGCTCCCGGAGCGGATCATCGCCACGTTCGTGACGTTCGTCGGCACGGTCAGCGACCCGAGCGGGCGCTCGGTCGCGTGGGTGAGCTCACGCAAACCCCGGCCGGGCGCGACGCCCAGCAGCTCCCCGACCGCGGGCCGGCGGAAGTCGCAGTCGATGACCACCACCCGCTTGCCCCCCTCGGCCAGACTCACGGCGAGGTTGGCGACGAGGGTGGACTTGCCATCGCCGGTCCGCGGGGAGGTGACCACGATGGAGCTGGGCTCCTGCTCGAGCTCCACGGCCGTCTTGGTGCCCACCGGGCCACCACCGTTGCGCGGGAAGCTGCTGAGGTGCCACGCAGGTGCCAGCGACACGGACAACCGCAACGCCCGGATCACCTCGGCGGACACCCCGCCCGGATCGTCGCGCGCGGGCAACGGCTGTGACTTGCGGTCGCGGCTGTAGCGGTACGGCAGCTCTGCGACCACCGGCAACCCGAACGCCTCCTCGGCCTGACGGCGCGTCCGCACCCGGGTGTCGAGGTAGTCGATCGCCAGCACCAGCGCGATACCCCCCAGGAGCCCGGCGAGGGCGGCGGCTCCGATCCGCAACGCCGGGTTGGTCGGGAGGGGGATGGGACCGGCGGTCGCGTCAGCCGGTACCGGCGAGGGCTCCTGGATCGTCTCGAAGCTCGGCGCGCCCCCCGCCAGCTGGTCCTCCAACGACCGCTGCTGCGACCGCAGGGTGCCGAACAGGTCCGACTCCGCCTGGAGCTCGGCCTCGAGCAGCTGCCGGTCCGGGTCGCCCTCCGGGAGCTCGGCGAGTTCCGCTTCCAGCTCATCGATCGTGGCACGGACACCCTCGATGCGCTGCTCGGTGCTCGCCAGGTCGTTCTCGATCGAGTCGATCGACCGCTCGTCGAGGAAGTCGACCAGCTCGTCCGCGTAGGTCGAGGCCAGGGTCGCGGCCTCGTCGGGCGTGTTCTCCACGGCCGTGATCGTCAGGGTGCCGATCTCCGCATCCGCCTCGAGTTCGACGGCCTCCACGTCCGAGGTGCCGGCCACACCACCCATCGCGTCGACGACCCGGTTGGTCAGGTCACCCTGATCGGCGAGCAGCAGGATCAGGTCGAAGGCGAGCTGCGTCGGCGCGTCGTCGTTGCGGACCAGGATGTGCGTGGCCCGGAAGTCGGTCGACGGGTCGGCGATCTCCTCCTCGGTGAAACCTGCGGTCGGCTGGGTCACCCACGCCAGACCCGCCGCGAGGAGGGTCAGACCGACGACGATCCACCACCAGCGGCGGATGGGGACGAGGTAGCGCGCGAGCGGACCGTCGTTCATCGGTGGCAGCTACCTCGTCGGTTGTCGGCGACCATGCAGACCGCTCCCCAGCTCCATCGGCCGCGCACGGGATCCCCTTGAACCACTCGGTGGCCCGACGCGTAGTACGGCGGGCACACCCCGTGCGACCACCCGCCCAGCCTCGACTAGGCGTTCCATGAGTGTACTGCTGCGATCGGAGGTCGCGCCGCGGCGAGGGGTCCGGTGTGGCCCGACGTGCTCCGCGCGGCCGTCCGATCCCGTCGCTCAGGCAACGGCGTCGGCGTGCTCCGGCACCTGCGGGAGCAGCCGGGCGAGCGCGGCGAACGTCGTCGCCGGTGGGCGTCAGCCGACGGTGAGCGCCCACCCGAGGCGGTCGACCTCGGTCCGTCAGGTCGACGGTGGCACCGCCAGGTACGGCGGGTCGTCCCGCGGCTCAGCGGCCATCGTCGCCACCCGCAGGGCCGGCCTCGGCCGCGCCGACGCCTGCAGCGAGACCGTCGCCCACCGCGAGCTCAGCCTCCCCGGTCACGCCGACCAGCAGCCCCTTGCGGCCGAGCTCGCGGGTCATCGCCAGCACATCCGCTTCGATCTCGGTCGCGTCGCCCTGGAACACCGCGGCCAGGTCGTCGATCAGCGTGGCCAACGACACCTCGCCGTCGAACAACGAGCACACCGCCGCCGCCGTCGGGTTGAGCTGGTGCAGTTGCCCCACCTGTTCCTCGTAGAGGATCGCCTCCTGCTCGACCGGCACGATCGCGACGTGGTCGCGCAGCTGCGGCGCGAAGGACGTGTCGATCCCGTCCGCGACCAGCTGCCCCACGCTCACCTCCACCGGTCCGACGCGGCCACGCCCAGGATACGGTCCCTGGCCGGCGATCTCGCACCGTCCGAGGCGGGACCCGTCGACGGCGAACGATGAGGGACCGGTGACCCGCACGACCGACGACGACCGAACACGGCTGGAGGCCGCCCACTGGCTGCCGACGCTCGGGCCGTTCGGCTGCTTCGGCCGTCGCTGGTGGATCCGCACCACCGACACGGGGCTCGCCGAGCTGCTGGAGGACCTCTACGGCGACCTGCTGGCCCCCCACGACGCCGAGGTCGTCGCCGACGCGACCTTCTCCGTCCTCGCCCCCACCGACGACGATGGCGGCCTCGTCTACCGCGATCGGACGCGCCTGCGTGCGGACCGCAGCCCCCACTCGGTCCTGAGCGCGCTGGTGTGGGGCATCAACCGGTGGGTGCTGGACGAGGCCAGTCGCGACCGGCTCCTGCTCCACGCCGGCGGTGTCGTCCGCGAGGATGGCCGCGCGGTGGTGCTGCCCGCTCCGAGCCAGTCCGGCAAGTCGACCCTGACCACCGGGCTGCTCGACCGGGGCTACGGCTACCTCTCCGACGAAGCCGTCTCCGTCACCGCCGACCGCCAGCTGGAGGGCTACCCCAAACCGCTGTCGCTCGATCCCGGTGCGTGGGAGGCACTCAGCGACCACGAGCCGCAGCTGCCGGCGGCGCACGCCCGCTACCTCGACCGGCAGTGGCACGTACGGGCCAGCTCGTTCACCGCCGTGCCTTCGGACGCGCAGATGGGGGCGGTGGTCTTCCCCCG
>SKNP01000179.1 GCA_007120485.1 Nitriliruptoraceae bacterium | reverse complement strand
ACGCGATCTGGGCCGGGATGCGGTTCGCGTTCGACGAGCACCGGTGGGTGCTGGAGGGCGGCGGCGCGGTCGGGTTGGCGGCGCTGCTGGCCGGCCGCGTCGAGGTGGCCGGCCCCGTCACGGTGCTGTGCACCGGCGCGAACGCGGAAGCCGGGCAGGTCGCCGCGCTGGCGGCCGGCGCGGACCGCCCCCCGGACGTGGCCGCCACGTAACTGCCGCGGCCAGCGCCGACCGCGGTCAGCGCCGGCGCCGCGAACCCGACACGCCGGAAGTTTGAACACTTCGTCCGAGTCATCCGGCCGAACCGTGCAACAACCCAGCCGGCACCGCGGTCAGCCGCCGGCAAGCGGGGTCCCCGCCAACGCCGCCCGCCCCCGGAGGTGGCCGGCGCGTCACCGGGCGACACGCCGGAAGTTTGAACACTTCGTCCGAGTCATCCGGCCGGACCGTGCAACAACCCAGCCGGCACCGCGGTCAGCCGCCGGCCAGCGGGGTTCCCGCCAACGCCGACCACACCGCGGCGATCGCCTCGTCGACCCCGTCGGTGCGCTCGGGCAGGTAGGCGAGCGGGTCGTCCAGCAACGGCCCCGTCCCCAGCAGCCCCTCCACGGTCGCGTGCAGGCAGGTGGCCGCGTAGCTGCGCGCGTAGCCGCCCTCCTGGGTGACCACGACCCGGCCCTCAGCGTGCCGCGCAGCCAGGTCAGCGGCCAGTTCACCGAACGCCCGGTAGCCGGCCATCGTCACCGCCTGCCGCCCGTTGGGGTCGAACTGGCTGCCGTCCTGCCCGGCGGCGACCACCAGCAGCTGCGGCGCGAACCGGTCGATCACCGGGACGGCGACCTCGTGCAGGATCGCGAGGTGGCCGGCGTCGCCGGTACCCAGCGGCAGCTCCAGGTTGACGTTGTACCCGCGGCCGGGGCCCTCGCCGATCTCGTCCGGGGCGCCGGTCTGCAGGTGCGACGGCCCCCACGGCCCGTGCCGCATGTGCATCGACACGGTCAGCACGTCCGCTCGGTCGATGAAGCACGCCTGCGTGCCGTTGCCGTGGTGGACGTCCCAGTCGAGCACCGCGACCCGCTCCACACCGGCGTCCCGCGCCCGCTGCGCGACCAACGCGGGGTGGTTGAACACCCCGTAGCCGTCGGCCTGGGCCGGCTGGGCGTGATGGCCGGGTGGCCGCACCAGCGCGAGCGCCGCGCGGCTCGCACCACTGAGCACGGCGTCGGCCGCGGCCAGGCTGGTCCCGGCGGCGGCGAGCACCGGTGCCCAGGACCCGGCCGAGAGCACGGTGGTCGGGGTGATCCGGCCACCACCAGCGTCACAGCACCGCTGGATCGACGCGACGTAGTCCGGGTCGTGGACGCGGGCGAGCTCCTCGACGGTCGCCAGCCGACCGTCGTGCCACCGCAACCGGTCCGCCAGCGGCCCGTCGCGCAGCAGCGCCCGCATGTTGCGCAGCCGCTCGGCGTTCTCCGGGTGCGGTTCGTCGACCGCGAACGGCAGGTCGGCGGTGGTCTCGAAGAACCCCCGACCGGTGTCGTGGTCGAGGACCCGGTCGTCGAAGAAGACGTCCACGGTTCAGTGCGGTGACGGCGACATGCCGTAGATGAAGAACCCGGGCTCGTCGCCGACGTTCTCGAGCTGGTACCGCCAGCCGGGTGGTAGGTGGACCGCGTCGTCCGCGCCGAACTCGGCGGCGCCGTGGACCTCGTCCGCGCCCTGACCGCGCTGCCAGGTGAGCCGGAACCGGCCGCGGAGCACGTAGTAGAACTCGTCCACCTCGCCGTAGTGGTGGTCGTCCTCGCCGATGGCGCGGTCGTCCGGCTCGAACGACCAGGTGTTGGTCCGCTCGCCCGGATCGCACCAGGAGGCACCCAGCAGCAGGTTGGAGCCCTGTCCGCGGTGGGTGATCATCCGGGCGATGCGCACCTGGGTCGGTGCCTGGTCGGCGGGGATGACCGGCACGGTGTCCAACGGCACGATGGAGGGTTCCTGCACGGTCATCCCGACCTCCCGGTCACTGCGATGTGGGGAACTGCAGATCCACCGACCCACCGGAGCCGGCCTGCGCTCCGGTGCCAGCGGCCAGCGGGCTGATGCTGCGCTCCGGCCACCGCGCGGTCACGGCCTTGGTGCGGGTGTAGAAGTGCACCCCTTCCTGACCGTGCACGTGGGTGTCGCCGAACAGCGAGTCCTTCCAGCCTCCGAACGAGTAGTACGCCATCGGCACCGGGATCGGCACGTTGATGCCGACCATGCCGACCTCGACATCGTGCTGGAACCGGCGGGCGGCCGCCCCGTCACCGGTGAACACCGCCGTGCCGTTGCCGTACGGGTTGGCGTTGACCAGCTCCAGCGCCTCGTCGTAGGTGTCGACACGCACCACCGACAGGACGGGACCGAAGATCTCGTCCGTGTAGACCGTCATGTCCGCGGTGACGTGGTCGAGCAGCGTCGGGCCGAACCAGAACCCGTCCGGGTCGCCGTCGGGCGGGGTGAACCCGCGACCGTCGACCACCACCTCGGCGCCCTCGGCCTCGCCAGCGTCCACGTAGCCGGCGACCCGGTCACGGTGGACACCGGTGACCAGCGGCCCCATCTCGCTGCCCGGCTCGTCGCCGGGGCCGATCGTCAGCTGCCCGATGCGGTCGGTGATCGCCGGCACGAGCCGGTCACCGACGTCGCCGACGGCGACCACCACGGAGATCGCCATGCACCGCTCCCCCGCCGAGCCGTAGCCGGCCGAGACCGCGGCGTCGGCGGCACCGTCGAGGTCCGCGTCCGGCAGCACCACCATGTGGTTCTTCGCACCGCCGAGCGCCTGGACCCGCTTGCCGTGCGCGGTCCCGGTCGCGTAGACGTGCCGAGCGATCGGGGTGGACCCGACGAACGACACCGCCGCGACATCCGGGTGGGCGAGCAGGCGATCGACGGCCTCCCGGTCCCCGTTGAGGACGGTGAACACCCCGTCGGGCAGGCCGGCCTCGGCCAGCAGCTCCGCCGCGCGCCGGGACGCGGACGGATCGCGCTCGGACGGCTTGAGCACGAAGGCGTTGCCGCACGCGATCGCGATCGGGTACATCCACATCGGGACCATGGCCGGGAAGTTGAACGGGGTGATCCCGGCGACGACCCCCAGGGGCTGCCGCACGTCGTAGACGTCGACCCCGGTGGAGACGTCCTCGCTGAACCCGCCCTTGAGCAGCTGCGGGATGCCGCACGCGAACTCGACGACCTCCAGGCCGCGCTGGACCTCGCCGCGGGCGTCGTCGAGCACCTTGCCGTGCTCGGCGCTGACGAGTCCCGCCAGCTCGTCGCGGTGTGCAGCGACCAGCTCGCGGAAGTTGAACAGCACCTTGCTGCGCTGGGCGAGGGTGGAGCTGCGCCAGGACGCGGCCGCCTCGGACGCCGACGCCACCGCCCGGTCGACCATCGCCTGGTCGGCGAGCGCCACCTTCCGAGCCACCTGCCCGGTGACGGGATCGAACACCTCGCCGGTCCGGCCGGCGACGTCATCCACCGCCTTGCCGTCGATCCAGTGGCCGAGCGGGTCCGGTCCGTTGTGCGTGCTCATGATCGTGCCCTCCATCGTCCCCGCTGGTCCGTCACGGCCGGAGCGAGGCGAACGCGGCGTCCAGCGCCACGAGCCCCTCGTCGGCTTCCTCGTCGGTCAGGGTCAGCGGCGGCGCGATCCGCAGCACGTTGCCGTGCAGGCCGCCCTTGCCGACCAGTACCCCGTGGTCCTTGGTCGTCTCCAGCACGCGGCTGGCAGCGGCCGGGTCCGGTTCGCGGGTGCCCGGCCGGACCAGCTCGACGCCGATCATCATGCCCTTGCCGCGGACCTCACCGACCGCCGGGTGGTCCGCGGTCCGCGACGCGAGCTCGCTGAGCAGGTACCCGCCGACCTTGGCGGCGTTGCCCTGGAGGTCGTGCTCGAGCGCGTAGCGCAGGTTGGCCAACGCGCCGGCCGTGGCCAGCGGGTTGCCCCCGAAGGTCGAGATCGAGTTGGCCGGGACCGAGTCCATGATCGCCGCCGGGGCGACCACCCCGGCGATCGACAGACCGTTGCCGATGCCCTTGGCGAACGTCAGCACGTCCGGGGTGACCCCGTGCGCCTCGATCCCCCAGTAGTGCTCGCCCGTGCGGCCCCAGCCGGTCTGCACCTCGTCGGTGACGTAGAGGATCCCGTACTCGTCGAGGACCTCCTTCATGGCGCCGAACATGCCGTCCGGGGGCGTCGCGAACCCACCGACGCCCTGGATCGGTTCGGCGACGAAGCACGCGACGTCGCCAGCCGTCTGCGTGGCGATGACGTCGCGCAGGTCCTCCACGCACGCCTCGATGTAGGCGTCCTCGTCGAGGTGGCGGAACGGCGAGCGGTAGGGGTAGCCGCCGTGCACGTACTTGACGTCGACCGGGGACAGCGCGGAGGCGGACCAGCCCCGGTTGCCGGTGATCCCCATCGTGGCGAACGACCGGCCGTGGTAGCTGTTGCGCATCGCCAGCACCTGGTGCGACCGACGTTGCGTGCAGGCGAGCAACAGCGCCAGTTCGTTGGCTTCGCTGCCCGAGGTGGTGAAGAAGACCTTGGCATCATCGATCGGGGCGAGCCGGGCGATCTCCTCCGCGAGCTCGATCTGCGACTCGATCAGGTACAGCGTGGAGGTGTGCAGGACCCTGGCCGCCTGCTCCTGGACGGCCGCGACCACCTCCGGCAGCGCGTGGGCGGTCATCGTGGTCAGGATGCCACCGAACAGGTCCAGGTACCGGCGTCCCTCGACGTCGGTGACCCGCCGGCCCTCGCCACGCTCGATCGCGATCGGTTCGTCGTAGTACAGCGCCATCCAGTCGGGCAGGACGGCCCGGTGCCGTGCCAGCAGGTCCGCGTGGGCTCCCATCAGCTACTCCTCCATCCGCTCGAACGCGTGCGGCCGGTCCGGGAAGGCGTCGGCCACCGCCTCGTGCACGATCTCCCCGTCATCGACGTTGCGCGCGCCGGTCAGCGCCGGTGATTCCTCCGCCGTCCCTGCCCGACCGGCCGCGACGTCGTCGGCCAGCCGCAGCAGGCGCGGGGCGACCGCCGCCGACAGCGCGGCGGACGCGGTCCGTGGGAACTGGCCCGGCACGTTGGTGACGCAGTAGTGCAGCACCCCGTGCTCGGTGTAGGTCGGCTCCCCCAGGGAGGTCGGTCGCGCCGTCGCGATGCAGCCGCCCTGGTCGATCGCCAGGTCGACCACGACCGACCCGGGCCGCATCGAGGCGACCTGCTCCTCGGTGATCACGGTCGGCGCCTTCGCGCCGGGCACCAGCGCCGCACCGATCACCAGGTCGGTGTCGACCACGTGCTCGCCGACCAGCTTGGTCTCGCTGATCTGGGTCGCGTCCACGGTGCCGGCCAGTTTGTGGTCGTAGAGCCGTCCGAGATCGACGTCGACCCCGGTCACGTGCGCATCCAACCCGCGCATGCCGCGAGCGGCCATGGTCCCGGCGACCCCCAGGCCGATCACCAACGCCTTGGCCGGCGGCACCCCGGCCGCACCACCCATCAGCGTCCCGGACCCGCCGGAGGCCGACGACAGCTGGGCCGCCCCGACGATCGCCGCCGCCCGCCCCGCGATCTCCGACATCGGCGCGAGCAACGGCAGGCCGTGCCGGTCACCGAGCGTCTCGAACGCGTAGGCGTGGATGCCGCTGTCCAGCAGCGCGTCGGTCAGCTCCGGCTCCGCGGCCAGGTGGAGGAAGGCGAACAGCACCAGGTCCGGACGGAAGTAGCCGTACTCGTGCGGCTGCGGCTCCTTGACCTTGACGACGACGTCCGCGCCCCAGACCTCGCCGACGTCGTCGAGCAGATCGGCGCCGGCCACCTCGTAGTCGGCGTCAGCGAACCCGGCGCCGTCGCCGGCGCCGGTCTGCACCAGCACCCGGTGGCCCCGTTCGGTCTGGCTGTGCACCGCGGAGGGGCTCAACGCCACCCGACGCTCGCCCTGCTTGGTCTCCGCGGGTAGGCCGATCGTGATCCCCACGGTCATGCCTCCACGTGATCGACGGCTTCGGTCAGCACCTGGTCGAGGATGCGGACGATCTCACCCAGCTCGTCGCGCGTGGCGATCAACGGTGGCGAGAGCTGGATCACCGGCTCGTCCCGATCGTCAGCCCGACAGATCAGGCCGAGCTCCAGCAGGCGCGAGGACAGGAACCCACGCAGCAGCCGCTCGGACTCCGCGTCGTCGAAGGTGACCTTGTGCTCGCGGTCCTTGACCAGCTCCAGGGCCCAGAAGTACCCGGTGCCCCGCACGTCGCCGACGATCGGGTGGCGCTCGTAGAGGCCCCACAGTTGCTCACCGAGCCAGGCACCGTTGGCCCGGACGTGCTCGAGGATGCCCTCGGACTCGAACACCTCGATGTTGGCCAGGGCGACGGCCGCAGCGACCGGGTGGCCGCCCCAGGTCGAGCCGTGCAGGTACATCGACGTCGGGTCCGATCCCAGCGTCTGCGCGATGTGGTGGCGGAACGCCAGCCCCCCCATCGGCTGGTACGCCGAGGTGACACCCTTCGCGAAGGTCAGGATGTCCGGCAGGTAGCCGTAGTGCTCGGCGCCCGTCCAGGAGCCCAGGCGACCGAACGCGCAGATCACCTCGTCGGACACCATCAGGATCCCGTACTCGTCGCAGATGCGGCGGACCTCGTCGAGGTAACCCTCCGGCGGGGTGAAGCAACCGCCGGCGTTCTGCACCGGCTCGACGAAGATGGCCGCGATCTGGTCCGGGCCTTCCGCCTGGATGATCTGCTCGAACGACCGCGCGCAGGCCAGGTCGCACGGTGGACACGCCGACGAGGTGGTGCAGCGGTACTCGTTGGTGTTGGGCGCGTGGAAGTGGCCGGGGCGCAACGGCTCGAACATCTTGCGCAGGCCGGGCAGCCCGGTCATGCCCAGCGCGCCGAAGGTCGTGCCGTGGTAGGCGTAGTTGCGGCTGATGAACTTCCAGCGGTCCTCGCCGCGCATCCGGTGGTACTGGATCGCCAGCTTCATCGCCGAGTCGACCGCCTCCGAACCGGAGTTGACGAAGAAGAAGTGGTCGAGGTCGCCGGGGAACCGAGCCGCGAGCGCCCCGGCCAGGTCGACGGCGGGCTGGTGCGCCCACCCCCAGTTGGTCGCGAACGGCAGCGTCTCCATCTGCTTGGTCGCGGCGTCGACCAGCTCCTGGCGCCCGTAGCCCAGCTGCGCGCAGAACAACGCCGACAGGGCGTCGAGGTAGCGCTT
>SKNP01000014.1 GCA_007120485.1 Nitriliruptoraceae bacterium | reverse complement strand
GGAGAACGTCACGTCGACGAACCCGGCCTGCTCGATCACCGTCTGCCACCCTGCACACGGCAGGGCACCGGCGATTCAGGCACCCCAGAGGTCGATGTCTCGTTTCGCCTCCTCCGGGACCTCCTGCTCGACGCAGATGTCGCTGATCTGCAGGCGGCCACCGGGGCGCGTCACGCGGAAGAGCTCCTGGTAGGCGGTGAGCTTGTCGGGCACGAGGTTGAGGACGCCGTTGGAGATGATGACGTCGGCCCACTCGTCCTCGACCGGGAGCTCCTCGATCAGACCGGCCTCGAACGCGGTGTTGGTCAGCCCCAGCTCGGCGGCGGACCGGCGGGCCCGCTCGAGCATCGACTCGTTCATGTCGACGCCGGTCACGGCGCCGTCGTCACCCACCGCGCGGGCCGCGATCAGCGCGTCCGCGCCGGCCCCGGAGCCGACATCGATGACCTGTTCGCCGGGGTCGGGCAGGCCCGGTTCGAACACGTTGGCCACGCCCGCGAAGGCATCGGCGGCCGCGTCGGGCAGGGGGTCGGTCACCTCCGCGGGGTACCCCAGGTGCGCGAGCGCCGGGCGGCCGGTGTGGAAGTGGTAGCCGGCGTCCGGCCGTTCGGCCACGCCCCGGTAGATGTCGCCGACGGCGGCGCGTAGCTGTTCGACGTCGACGGCTGGCGGCTTGCTGATGTCGGTCACAGGATCCCTCCCGGTGTCGGTGCTCGGCCGCAGCCTCGCGGCCCCGTCACACG
Source organism: Nitriliruptoraceae bacterium (assembly GCA_007120485.1). Taxonomy (GTDB): domain Bacteria; phylum Actinomycetota; class Nitriliruptoria; order Nitriliruptorales; family Nitriliruptoraceae; genus SKTG01. The sequence continues at coordinate 6,535 of SKNP01000014.1, read as the reverse complement.
TTGGGGCCACAGCTCCACAGCAGGCCGAACGTCTCCCTCGTCCCCCTTGACGACGACCTGCCCGTGATCATTGCACGGTCGCCCACATCCGCTCGGGGAGTGCGGATGTACCGACGGCGCGTGCGCTAATCGACGAAGCAGTCCATGCAGACCAGCTGGATCGAGCGGTCCGGTGCAGCGGCGATCGCGTGCGGTTCGGTCGGGTTGACCCAGAACACGTCGCCGGGCGTCAACGGCTGGTCGCCGTCCTGCAGCCGCAGCGCGCCGTGCCCCTGGACGATCACCCCTTCGTGGGCGTGTGGGTGGACGTGGTAGGGGGTCGAACCGCCGGCCTCGACGTCCATGACCTTGAGGTCGACGTCGTCGACCCGTTTCAGGTGGCGGATCGTCACACCCGGTGCCTCCACCTCGTCGGGTGCGATGTCGTCCAGCGCCCGCACCCCGGTGTGGACCAGGGGATCGGCGCGGGGCGCCTCGACCACCGGCCGTTCGTGCTCGCTGGCCGGCCGGCGAGCGGTGATCACCACCGAGGTCGCCAACCGCTGGAGGTCCTCGCTGGGTAGCAGCCGTCGCAGCGCCGCGAGCAGCTCGTCGGGGAACAGCGGGTAGGCGCTCGCCTGGTCGACGCCGAACGGCTCGACCGGTGTGATCTCGACCTCGATGAACCCGGCCCGTTCGAGCTTGCGGCGCAACACCCGGGGAGCGAGGGCACCGGCGAGGCACCCGGCCCAGGCGGCGCCGCTGGCGAGCACCTCCGGTGGGAGCGTGCCCTCGTCGACCGTCAGGTCGCTCGCCCACAGGCGGCCACCGGGGCGGAGGACCCGCGCGAGCTCCGCGAAGGTCCGGCTCTTGCGGGCGGAGAGGTTGAGCGCCCCGTTGGAGATGACCGCGTCGACCGTGTCGTCGTCGAGCGGGATCGCCTCCATCAACCCGGTCTCGAACCGGCATCGGTCGGCCAGCCCTGCCGAACGCGCGGCGGCCTCGGCCCGCTCGCACATCTCGTCGAGGAGGTCCAGCCCGATGACGCGCCCGCTCGGCCCGACGCGCCGCGCCGCCAGCAGGCTGTCCAGCCCACCGCCGCACCCGACGTCGAGCACCACCTCGCCGTCCTGTAGCCCCGCCTGACCGACGGGGTCGCCGACCCCCAGCGCCCAGGCGAGCGCGTCGTCGGGGATGCCCGTCAGGTCGTGCGCGTCGTAGTAGCGCTCGGTCACCGCGGCCCCGGCACCCGTCGGGATGCTGCGGTAGGCGTCACGGACCAGGTCGCGGACCTCGTCCTGGAAGGTCAGGTCCGGACCGGAGCGGTCGGCGGCACCGGCCGGCGTCGTGGTCGTCGCGGTCGTCGTGGTCGTGGTGTCCGTGTGATCGTTCACCCGATGACCTCCGGATCGTCGTCGGCGAGCTCGTCGATGACCGCCTCGAGGCGGGCGTGGACCTCGCTGGGGATGGCCACCCGGCCCCGCTCGCGCAGCATCGCCCGCAGGTGCTCGGCGAACTCCAGCTCGCCGCAGCACCGCAGGCACCAGGCGAGGTGCGCGCTGAGCCGCTCGTCGTCGTGGAGGGGGCGGTCGGCATCGAGGAGCTTCCAGAGCCGCTCGACCGCCTCCGTGCACGCCAGGTGGTCGGTGGACGCCTCACTCATGGCCCACCTCCCGTGGTGGCGGCGCCGGCCCGTCGGTGCTGGCCGGAACGAGGCCGGACTCCTCCGCGTAGGTCCACAGCTCGCGTTCGAACCGCTTGCGTCCGCGCTGCAGCTGCGAGCACACCGTGCCGATCGGCTCGTCGAGCGCCTCGGCGATCTCCTCGGTGGACAGCTCCTCGATGTAGCGCAGGACCAACGGGGCCCGGTAGTGGTCGGGTAGGCGCTGGAGCACCAGATGGATGTCGCGGCGCGAGAACGAACCGAGCACGTCCAGGTGCATCGTGTCGGAGTAGGGGTAGGGGTCCTCGTCCAGCAGCTGCTGGTACAGCGAGAACCGCTCCTCCTCGTCGACCGGTACCTGCGCGGGCTCACGTCCCTGCTGGCGGAGCCGATCGCGCCAGACGTTGGTGAGGATCACCCGAAGCCACCCGCCGGCGCGGTCGGGATCGCGTAGCGAGTCGATCGAGCGACAGGCCCGGAGCAAGGCCTCCTGGACCAGGTCCTCGGCCTGTGGGCCCGCCAGGTGCCAGGCCAGCGCGTAGAGGCCCGGCAGCTCGTCGCGTGCGAGCTGCTGCAACCTCGTGCGGTGCTCGGTCTCCAGCACGGGCCCCTCCCCACCGGCCATCGTGGCGAGGTACCGCCCCGCGGTCGAGCCTCACGGTGTCCGAGCGCTTCTCGTGCGCGTCGAGACGTCCACCGGGTGCTCCCCTCGCGCGGTGCGGCACGCTCCCCGAGGCGATCAGTCGATCTCGAGCGTGGTGTGCACCGGGACCGGCTCGGCGAGCAGATCGCGGACCGGGGAGGTGTCCTGGACGTGCTGGCAGAGCTCCCACAGGTCCTCGTTGGAGGCGTTGGGGCTCGCGACGTGGCCGGTGACCCGGATCTCGGAGAACCCGGGGCGTCCTCCCTCGAGCCCGAGGAAGGCGCGCACGTCCAGGTCGCCCTCGACCTCGTAGTCCATGCGGGTCAGCTCGATCCCGCGGGCCGCGGCGTTGGCGACGTACCCGACGGCGTAGCAGAAGGCCAGCGCCTGCAGCACCAGCTCGACGGCGTTGGGGCCCTGGTTGCTGCCGAGCAGCACCGGTGGCTCATCGCCGGTGAGCTGGAACGGTTCGCTGCGGCTGTCGTCCTCGGCGCCGGCGTGGAGGAAGGCGCCGATGCGGCCCTGGCTGTGGGTGCCGTCCTGCCAGGTGCTGGAGGCGCGGAAGGTGAACGCGGCGATGTCCGGGTTCTCGCCGATGGCGTCGATCGTGTTGGTCAGCTGGTCGACGTCGATGCCGTTGCGGACGGTGGTGGTGTTGCTCGCTGCCATGATCTGCTCCCTCACGGATGCGCATGGACGTCGGCCGTCCATGGCAAGTCCCCCCGCGGCGGATCGCTTCCGCGGCGGTCGGGTGGTCGTGCCCGACACCCCCAATGACGTCACCGGGACCGCTGCCATTGCATCGGCGCGACGACGTGCGCGCCGGTGTGCGGCTGGCGAGGTGGTCGGGGCGGCTCGGTGGTCGGGCGTGCGGCCCCGCACCGACGCGGCAGCCAGCTGCGACCGGGTCAGCGCTCCGCGGGGACGAGCAGCACCGGTCGCCTGGCCGTCCGCAGCAGGTGTTCCGCGGTGGAGCCGAGCAGGAGCCCGGTCAGGGGGTTGCGTCCCCGGGTCCCGACGATGATCACGTCAGCGGCCTGGGCGTCGGCGAGCCGACCGATCGTCTCCGGGAGCGGGCCGTGTTCGACGATCGGTGCGAGGGACGCGTCGGCGAAGGGCTGCAGATGCTCGTGGGCGTCCCGCTCGTCGCTCGCTGCGTGGCGGGACGGGTTGAGGACGGTGACCGCCGCGCCGCCGAGCTCCGACCCGAGCGACCGCGCGAGCGCTTCGGCCGCGATCGCGCTCTTCGAGCCGTCCGTGGCGAGCAGCACACCCCCGCCGCGGTCGGGGTGACCGTCGCCGAGGGGGAGGAGCAGGATCGGGACCGGGCAGGTGCGTGCCAGGTCAAGCACGGTGCTGCCCAGGAACAGATCGCGCCACGGCGTGTGCCCGTGGCTGCCGGCGACGACCAGATCGGCCCCCGACTCGACGGCGGCACGTTGGAGTTCGGTCGCCGGCTGGCCGGTGTGGACCTCCACCGACGTGTCCACGTCAGGGAACGCCTCCGCGAGTTCTCGGAGACGGGCCAGGTAGTGGTCCCGGTGCTGCACCTCGGGCGCTTGCGGATACGGGCCACCCAGGACGGTGACGAGGGTGAGCCGGGCCACCCCGAGTCGGGGGAGCCGGCCCACCTCCTCGACCATCCGTTCGGTCGCGGGGGAGTGGTCGATCCCGACGATGGCCCGCTCAAACATGGCGATGTTCCTCTCCCCGTGCCGGATCGATCCCCTGTGCCCCATCGAGGTGGAGGCGTCGCCAGCGTCCGATCCCGATCGTGTCGACGGTCCAGCCAGCCACGGCGTCGGTGAGCCGGGGGTCGACGAAGCAGGTCACCTCGCCGGCCTGCAGGGTGTGGTAGTCGGCTGGTCGTGCGGGCGGGCCGACCTCGGCGACCGGCAGCAGCGCCTGACCGCCGCAGCAGCCGTGCCGGGGGCTGACCCGAAGCACCAACGACCGGCCGGCGAGGTGGTCGACGGCGGCCTGGGTCAGCGTGGGCGAGCCCATCACCGCGCCTCGCTGCCCGTGGCGCCGGACGCGGACCCCTGCGGTTGGAACCGCGCGAACCGGTGGCGGGTGCGGTTGGCGTACCAGACCAGGGCGAGCATCAGCGGGACCTCGACCAGCACACCGACGACGGTCGCCAGGGCCGCGGCCGACTGCAGGCCGAACAGCGCGATCGCGGCGGCGACGGCCAGTTCGAAGAAGTTGCTCGCGCCGATCATCGCGCCCGGGGCGGCGACCGCGTGACGGACCTTGAACAGCCGCATCGCCCGGTAGGCGAGCCCGAAGATCAGCACCGTCTGGATGATCAACGGCACCGCGATCAGCACGATGTGCAGCGGGTTGTTGAGGATCACCTCGCCCTGGAAGGCGAACAGCAGCACGAGCGTGATGATCAACCCGGTCGGTGTGACCGGGGCGATCCGCCGCATGAACACCTGGTCGAACCACTCGATGCCCTTGCGGGCGATCAACGCTTTCCGGGTCGCCCAGCCGGCGGACAGCGGGATGACGATGTAGAGCACCACCGACAGGGCGACGGTGTCCCAGGGCACCGAGATGTCGGAGATGCCCAGCAGTAGCACCACGATCGGGGCGAACGCGACCAGCATGATCAGGTTGTTGATCGCCACCTGCACCAGGGTGTAGCCGGCGTCCCCGCGGGTGAGGTAGCTCCAGACGAACACCATCGCGGTGCACGGGGCCGCGCCGAGCAGCACCGCCCCGGCGAGGTACTGCCGACCGAGCTCCTCCGGGATCAGCGGCGCGAAGACCACCAGCAGGAAGAACGCGGCGATCGCGTACATCGTGAACGGCTTGATCAGCCAGTTGATCGCGGTGGTGACCAGCAGCCCGCGGGGTTCCCGACCGACACCGACGATGGCGCCGAAGTCGATCTGGACCATCATCGGGAAGATCATGGCCCAGATGAGGATCGCGACGGGGATCGACACCTGCGCGTACTCGAACCGCGACAACGCCTCCGGGACCGCGGGCGCGAACTGGCCCAGCAGCACGCCGGCGATGATCGCGAGCGCGACCCACAGCGACAGGAGCCGCTCGAAGGTCCCGAGCCCGCCTCCGGGCGTCGACACGTCGGCCGCCGCAGCATCGTGCTCGCTCACGGCGGTGCCCTCGTTGGGTTGGGTCATGTGGTGGCCTCGCGTGGGTTGCGGGCGATCGGGTCACCTCGTTCCTTCATCGATGAACGACGATACCCGATGAAGGGGCGTCGGCCGGGAAGGTCGGGGCTCGTGCCGCTACCGGCGACGGTCGGAGGTGCGGGGACGTCGCCCAGCGCCGCGTACGCGGCCTGCGATGGGGTGGTGCGGGGATGGGCGGGGACGAGCTCAGCCCTGGAGCAGGGTCTTGAGCTGTCGCACGCTCGGGACCTTGCCGCTGATCACCACCGTGCCGTCGACCACGAGCCCGGGGGTCGACATGACCCCGTAGCCCATGATGTCGGCGGTGTCGGTGACCTTCTCGATCTCCGCGTCGAGGTCGAGGTCGGTCAGCGCTTCGCGGGTGCGCTTCTCGAGGGTGACGCAGTTGCGGCAGCCGGGGCCGAGCACCTTGATGTCCATGGGAGCGGTCCTTGTCTCTGGGATCGACGGTGACCCGGCGATCAGACGATCAGGTCGAAGAGGAAGCCGATGCCGATGATCCCGGCGGTGACCACCCCGGTGAAGATGGCCAGCAGCGGCAGCTTCATGACGCGCTTGAGCAGGATCAGTGCCGGCAAGGAGAGCGCGACGACGCTCATCATGAACGCCATCGCCGTGCCCAGCCCCAGGCCCTTGACGTACACCGCCTCCACCAGTGGCACCACCCCGGCCACGTTGGCGTACAGGGGGATCCCGGCGACCGTGGCGATCGGCACCGACCAGGCGCTGTCCGCGATGCCGGTCTGCTGGAAGAAGTCGGCGGGCACCCAGCCGTGGATCCCCGCGCCGATCGCGATGCCGACCAGCACGTAGGGCCAGACCGTGCGCACGATGTCGACGGTCTCGCTCTTCGCGTACTCGATGCGATCCGCCAGGGTGGGCTTGCCGCCGTCGGCCCCGGTCGCGACCGCGATGTCCTTGACCAACGGATCGACCCAGCGGTCCAGGTCGAAGCGTGAGAGGATCACGCCGGCGATCACCGCCATCGTCATGCCGGTGAGGACGTAGAGGGCGGCGATCTGCCAGCCGACCATGCCGGCCAGCATCACCACCCCGACCTGGTTGATCAGGGGACTGGTGATCAGG
>SKNP01000362.1 GCA_007120485.1 Nitriliruptoraceae bacterium | reverse complement strand
GGTCCTGTCGGTCCCGGTCGGTGACGCGCTGCTCGGTCGCGTGGTGGACCCGCTGGGTCGCCCGATCGACGGCAAGGGGCCGCTCGACGAGGCACGGCTCGACGGCGAGCGTGCCCTCGAGGTGCAGGCACCCGGCGTCGTGGACCGCCAGCCGGTCGGCGAGCCGCTGCAGACCGGCGTCAAGGTGATCGACGTCATGACCCCGGTCGGCCGTGGACAGCGCGAGCTGATCATCGGCGACCGTCAGACGGGCAAGACCGCCGTCGCGATCGACACGATCATCAACCAGAAGGACCTCTGGGGCACCGACGAGGCCGTCAAGTGCATCTACGTCGGGATCGGCCAGAAGGGGTCCACGATCGCGCAGGTCGTGGCCACCCTGGAGAAGTACGGGGCGATGGAGTACACCACCATCGTCTCCGCCCCCGCGTCCGCGCCCGCACCGTTCCAGTACATCGCGCCCTACGCCGGAGCCGCGATCGGTGCGAACTGGATGTACCGCGGTGAGCACTCGCTGATCATCTACGACGACCTGTCCAAGCAGGCCGACGCCTACCGGCAGCTGTCGCTGCTGCTGCGTCGCCCGCCAGGTCGCGAGGCCTACCCCGGTGACGTCTTCTACCTCCACAGCCGTCTGCTGGAGCGTGCCGCGAAGCTCAACGACGAACTGGGCGGCGGCTCGATGACCGCGCTGCCGATCGTGGAGACCAAGGCCAACGACATCTCGGCCTTCATCCCGACCAACGTGATCTCGATCACCGACGGGCAGATCTTCCTGGAGACCGACCTGTTCTACCAGGGTGTGCGTCCGGCCATCAACGCCGGGACCTCGGTCTCGCGCGTCGGTGGGTCGGCGCAGCGCCCGGCCATGAAGAAGGTCGCCGGGACGGTGCGGCTCGAGCTGGCGCAGTTCCGTGAGCTGGAAGCGTTCGCGCAGTTCGGGTCCGACCTGGACAAGGCCTCGCAGCAGCAGATCGCCCGCGGCCAGCGGGTCGTGGAGATCCTCAAGCAGCCCCAGTACGAGCCGTTGGCCGTCGAACTGCAGGTCGCCTCGGTCGTCGCGGTCACCTCCGGGACGCTCGACGACGTCCCCGTGGTCGACGTGCGGCGGTTCGAGAGCGAACTCCACGCCGAACTCCAGGCGCGTCATGGCGATCTGCTCAAGACGTTGTCCACGGAGAAGATGGACGACGACGTCCGCGGCCGCCTCGACCAGGCCATCGCCGACTTCAAGGAGCGGTTCGTCCCCTCCGAGGTCGCCGAGGAGGAGGACGAGGAGAACGAGGGCTGGGACGCCATGGCCGCGGAAGCGGACGCGTAGGTCCACCGACGCGGACCGGACCGTCGGCACGTGCGACGGCCCGGTCGGACCGACGGGGACGAGGAGGACGAGGTGGCAGGTAGCGGCCAGATCCGGCAGCTCAAGCGACGGATCCGCTCCGTGCAGGGCACGGCGAAGATCACGCGTGCTATGGAGATGATCGCCGCGTCCCGCATCATGAAGGCCCAGGGGCGGGTGCGCGCGGCCCGTCCCTACGCCGAACAGATCCACGACGTCATCAAGGGCCTGGCCGTCTCCAACGAGGTCCGGGCCCACCCGCTGCTGCAGCTACGCGAGGTGGAACGCGTCGCGGTCGTGGTCAACACCTCAGACCAGGGCCTGGCCGGTGCGTACAACGCCAACGTGCTCAAGGTGGCCGAACGCACCATCCGCGAGGAAGAAGCGGCCGGTCGCTCGGTCGAGCTGTACGTGGTCGGCCGCAAGGGCAACGGGTACTTCGCCTACCGAGGCCGCCGCCCCAAGCAGTTCTGGGAAGGCGTGTCGGACACCCCGTCGTTCGAGGATGCGCAGGAGATCGCCGACGCCGTGATGAGCCGGTTCATCCCGGCCGAGGTGGACCGGGTGTGGCTGGTCTACACCGATTTCAAGTCGTCGTTGACCCAGACACCCACCCGGATGGAGCTGCTGCCGGTCAAGCCGGAGGAGTTCGAAGGTGGCGACGAGATCAGCCCGGAGTTCATGTTCGAACCCAGCCAGGCGCAGCTGCTCAACCGGCTGATCCCGCAGTACGTCGAGGCCAAGGTGTTCCACGGGCTGCTCGAGTCCGCCGCATCCGAGCACGCCAACCGCCAACGCGCGATGAAGGCCGCCACGGACAACGCCAAGGACGTGGCCGAGAACCTCTCGCGCATCATGAACCAGGCCCGCCAGGACCAGATCACCTCCGAGATCTCGGAGATCGTCGGTGGCGCCGAAGCGCTGAACGACTAGCTCGCAACCCATGCGTACCGCGCCTGCCGGGACCCGGCACGGCGCCCGAGGAAGGACAGACAACGATGGCCACCGCTGAGGGACGCATCGTCCGCGTCATCGGGCCGGTCGTGGACGTCGAGTTCCCGCCCGGGGACCTGCCGGACATCAACTACGCGTTGACGTTCGAGCGCACCTACCAGGGCGAGACCTCCACGATCACCGCCGAGGTCGCACAGCACCTCGGGGACCGGCGCGTGCGAGCGATCTGCATGCAGCCGACCGATGGTGTGGTCCGCGGAGCGCCGGTGACCGACACCGGTGCCGCGATCTCGGTCCCGGTCGGTCCGGGCACCCTCGGGCACGTCTACAACGTGCTCGGCGAGTCGCTGGACGCCGACGACAGCTCGATCGAGGCGGACACCCGGTGGGAGATCCACCGCGAGCCACCGCCGTTCGACGAGCTCGAGCCGCAGGCGACGATGTTCGAGACCGGCATCAAGATCATCGACCTGATCGAGCCCTACGTGCAGGGCGGGAAGATCGGGATGTTCGGCGGTGCCGGCGTCGGCAAGACGGTGGTCATCCAGGAGATGATCAACCGCGTCGCCCAGCAGCACGGTGGTGTGTCGGTGTTCGCCGGGGTCGGCGAACGCACCCGTGAGGGCACCGACCTGATGCTGGAGATGGAGGAGTCCGGCGTCCTCGAGAAGGCGGCGCTGGTCTACGGCCAGATGGACGAGCCGCCGGGCGTCCGCCTGCGTGTCGCGCTGTCCGCGCTGACCATGGCGGAGTACTTCCGCGACGAGATGCGCCAGGACGTGCTGCTGTTCGTCGACAACGTGTTCCGGTTCGTCCAGGCGGGGCAGGAGGTGTCCACCCTGCTCGGTCGCATGCCGTCCGCGGTGGGCTACCAGCCGACCCTGACCAACGAGATGGGCCAGCTGCAGGAGCGGATCACCTCGACCAAGGGGCGCTCCATCACCTCGCTGCAGGCGGTGTACGTGCCTGCCGACGACATCACCGACCCGGCGCCGCACACCACCTTCGCCCACCTCGATGCCCAGACCGTGCTCTCGCGTGACATCGCGTCGCTCGGCATCTACCCGGCCGTGGACCCGCTGGACTCCACCTCGCGGATCCTGGACCCGGCGATCGTCGGTGACGAGCACTACCAGGTGGCGACCGGGGTCCAGCAGGTCCTGCAGCGCTACAAGGACCTCCAGGACATCATCGCCATCCTGGGTATCGACGAGCTGTCCGAGGAGGACAAGGTCATCGTCGACCGGGCCCGCAAGGCGCAGCGGTTCTTCAGCCAGAACTTCTACGTCGCGGAGCAGTTCACCGGCAACCCGGGCGTCTACGTCTCGGTGCAGGACACGATCCAGGGCTTCAAGGCGTTGATCGACGGGGAGCTCGACGAGTTGCCCGAGCAGGCGTTCCTCTACGCCGGCAACGTCGACGACGTGCAGCGCAAGGCTGCGGAGATCGCCGACCGATGAGCGACAAGACGATGCCGGTCGAGGTGGTCTCGGCGGAGCGCCACGTGCTCTCCGGCGAGATCACGGAGATCTACGCGCGCGGGGTCGAAGGTGAGATCGGGATCCTGCCGGGGCACCAGCCCGCGCTGATCGCGCTGGACATCGGCCCGGTCCGGATGACGATGGCGGACGGCACCAAGCAGAAGATCGCCGTCCACCGTGGGGTGCTGTTCGTCGGTGACGACGGCAAGGTGATCGTCCTGGCCGACATCGCCGAGTTGGCCGATGACATCGACGTCGCCCGGGCCGAGCGCCGCCAGCGCGTCCTCGAGGAGCGGCTCGCCTCCAAGCGCGACACCGCGCTCGTGGGGTCGCTGCGCAAGCAGAAGCTGCGTGTCGACATCGGACAGGGTCTCTGAGGCGGTACCCGCCCCAGGGCGGGCTGACCTGCTCGTTCGGCCAGCCCGGACCGCCGGCCCGGCCTCGCTAACCTCGTGTCCATGCTGGACCCGACCTCCTCCACCGACGTCTTCCGCGTCCGCGGCGGTCCGCCGCTGCGCGGGACGGTCACGCTGGCCGGCGCGAAGAACTCCGCCCTGAAGCTGATGGCGGCGTCGATCCTCGCCGACGGTGAGGTCCACCTCTCCCAGATCCCCGCGATCGCCGACGTGCCGGTGATGGCGGACGTGCTCCGCGGTGCCGGGGTGGCGGTCGATCTCGATCTGGAGGCGGGTACCTGCCGGCTGGAAGCGAGCGACACCCAGCCCGAACCGCCCGCCGATGCAGTCCGCCGCATCCGTGCGTCGCTGTCCTGTCTCGGCCCGCTGGTCGGACGGCTCCGGCACGCCAGGCTCGCCCTGCCGGGCGGGGACAAGATCGGCGCCCGCGCGATCGACCTGCATGCCCGCGGGCTCGAGCTGATGGGGGCCAGCGTCTCGATCGAGGACGGCTACGTCGAGGTGCGGGCGCCCGAACTCCACGGCGCGATCATCACCCTGGACTTCCCGTCGGTCGGCGCGACCGAGAACCTGCTGATGGCGGCGGTGCTGGCCGACGGCCCCACGGTCATCGACAACGCCGCCCGGGAGCCGGAGATCCAGGACCTGTGCCGGATGCTGGTCGCGATGGGTGCCCGCATCGACGGCATCGGTGGCCCCACCCTGGAGGTCGACCCCGTCGCCCGGCTCGAGGGCGTCACGTGGGAGACCTGCCCCGACCGCATCGAAGCCGGCACCTACGCGATGGCGGCCGCCGTCACCGGTGGGGACGTGTTGATCGAGCGCGTCCGGGCCTCCGACCTCACCCTGCCGCTGCTCAAGCTGCGTGCCGCCGGCGTCGTGCTCGAGGAGGGCTCCACCTCGTTGCGGGTGAAGGCCGACGGGCTGGAGGCCGTGGACGTCGTCACCTTGCCGTACCCGGGGTTCCCCACCGATCTGCAGCCGCAGATGATGGTCCTGCTCAGCCAGGCGGAGGGGACCTCGCGGTGCACGGAGAACGTGTTCGAGTCCCGGTTCTCCTTCGTCCACGAGCTCGAACGCATGGGTGCGGACGTGGAGATCGATGGGCACCACGCCCTGATCCGCGGGCCGGGGACGTTGCACGGCACGACCCTGGCCGGGTTGGACGTGCGGGCCGGCGCGGCCGGGGTCATGGCCGGGCTGGTCGCCGAGGGCACCACCATCGTGCGTGACGTCCACCACATCGATCGGGGCTACGCGCGGTTCGTCCCGCGGCTGCAGGCGCTCGGAGCGGACGTCGAGCGGGTCCCCGTCGCCGCGCTCGATGCCTGACCGACGCCCCAGCGGGGCGGGATCGTGGGTGGTCCGCAGCGTGCTCGTCGGCTCCGTCCTGCTGCTCGTCACCGCCCCGTCGTTCCCGGCCGTGGCCGAGCCGGTCACCGACCTGCAGGTCGAGGGCACCGTGCAGGTGCGGCCGGCCGAGGACGGCGCGATCAACGTCGACGGTGCACGTGCCTACCGGGGGGAGCTGCAGCTGTACGCGGATGGGCTCCTGGTCAACGAGGTGCCGATGGAGGCCTACGTGGAAGGCATCGCGGAGATGCCGGCCCGGTGGCCGCTGGAGGCCCTCAAAGCCCAGGCCGTCGCGGCCCGGACCTACGCGTGGTGGCACGCGGTGCGGGCCGAGGACCGCCGCAGCGACATCTGTCCGACCACCGCCTGCCAGGTCTACCAGGGGATCGGCGTCGTCGAGGACGGCGGCGAGGCTTGGGGCGAGGCGGTCGACGCCACACGGGGCGAGGTGTTGCAGACCGACGACGGCGCCCCGGTGCTCGCCCGGTACCACTCGACCTCCGGCGGGCGCACCTTCGACAACCAGGAGGTCTTCCCCTCCTCCGGCGAGCACGCGGCGCTGGTCGGGATCGACGACCCCTACGACGAGGTCTCGCCCTACCACCGGTGGACGGTCACGTTCGACCGCGAGCTGTTCGACGAGCTGCTGGCCCGCGGCGACCAACTCGCCGCCGTCGTGCCGGTCGCCGACATCGAACGGCTCGGCGACGTCGACGACCCCGACGCCACGATCGCGGTCACCAGCGACGGCGGCGACACCGTCGAGGTCGGGGCCGGCGACCTGCGCGACTTCCTGTCGTCGGTCGCGCCGGATGCCCGACCGGGCGACTACCCGAGCCGTGCCGACGACGGGCTACGGCGCCTGCCCACGACCGTGCCCACCGCGCGGTACGACATCGGCGTCGAGGACGACGAGGTGGTCATCGAGGGCCGCGGGTTCGGTCACGGCGTCGGGTTGGGGCAGTACGGCGCCCGTGGTCGCGCCCAGGACGGGGCCAGCTACACCGACATCCTCAGCGCCTACTACGGCGGCTCGGAGCCGACCACCCCCGAGGCGGTCCCCAGCTCGATCCGCGTCGACCTGGGCACCCACGACCAGCTGCGGTTGACCGGCGACACCCCGATGACCATCGAAGGTGACGGGGCCAGCGTCGAGCGCGCGCTGGGCACCTGGACCGCCACGCGGACCGACGGCGGTTGGCGACTGGAGGCACCCGAGGGCACCGAGGAGCCCCTGGAGGCGTCCGACACCCGCGCGGTCGAGGGCCTCACCGGCGACGACACCGCGGCCGTCGAGGTGGAGGTCAACAAGCCGGTCGAGCTGCTCCTGGACGTGCGTGCGCACGGGACGGACCAGGAGCCGGTGCTGACGCGTGCCGTTGGCGTCGTCGACGCCGGGACCCACACCGCCACCTGGAGCTTCGCCGACGACGCCGGTGACCGCGTGCCGGCCGGGGAGTACGCCGTCACACTGCGGGCGGAGGACGCCGCCGGCGAGACCGCCGGCGGACCGGCGTCCGTCACCGTCCCCGCCGCCGGGGACGAGGCGGCGACCGGGTCCGCTCCGAACGATGACCGACGCGACACCACCTCGACGACGGCGCTGCTGGTGCTCGCTGCGGCGGTCCTGCTGCCCGTCGCGGTGCTCGTCGCCTGGATCAGTACGAGGAAGGCACGGACGTGAGCCAGATCCCGCCACCCCCGCCGCCACCGCCGGAGGGCCGCCCGCCCGACGGTCCACCTCCCGGTGGGTCGGCGGCCGGCGTTCCGCCGCCGGGTGGGCCCGCCGCTGGT